>JAIFWL010000003.1 GCA_019661845.1 Candidatus Parcubacteria bacterium | reverse complement strand
TGAAGGGCAAGCGCGGTCTCTTCCGCCAGAACCTCCTTGGTAAGCGTGTCGACTACTCTGGTCGCTCAGTGATCGTCGTGGGTCCTGATCTCAAGCTCCACCAGTGTGGTCTGCCTAAGCACATGGCACTTGAACTCTTCAAGCCATTTATCATTTCTGAACTCTTGAAGAGGGAACTTGCTTACAACATTCCAGGTGCTCGTCGCTTGATCGAGGATGCTATTCCTGAAGTGTGGGCCATTCTTGAAGAAGTGATTCGTGGTAAGTACGTACTCTTGAACCGCGCACCAACTCTGCACCGCTTGGGTATTCAAGCTTTCCAGCCAATTCTTATTGAGGGTAATGCTATCCAGCTTCACCCACTTGTATGTACTGCATTCAACGCCGACTTCGACGGAGACCAGATGGCCGTTCACGTTCCTCTCTCTGAAGAGGCTCAAGCTGAGGCTCGTCTCGTTATGGCTGCAGACAAGAACATCTTGAAGCCAGGTAACGGTGAACCAGTCTTGTCCGCTAAACTCCTCGACATTGTGCTCGGTACTTACTGGATGACTCGTGTTATTCCTGGGGAGAAGGGTGAAGGCCGTATTTACGCGAGTCCAAACTCAGCCATCACTGCTTTCGACTTCGGAGTGGTAGACCTTAGAGCCAAGATTCATGTCCTCCCAAGTGAGAGTGATCGTTACAAGGCATTCGAAGGTAAGCCGTTCGAAACTTCTGTAGGACGTCTCCTCTTCAACGGTGTTTTACCACAAGATTATCCATTCCAGAATCATGAAATGGGTAGAAAGAGGATTGCTGAACTAGTAGATAACTTGATTGAGAAGTATGGCATTGAGAACACTCCTGCCATCATGGACAAGATTAAGTCCTTCGGCTTCAAGTATGCTACTTACTCCGGTGTTACTTGGGGTTTGAGTGATGTGAAGATTCCTGCCGGTAAGAAGGAGATTATCGAGAAGGGTCGCTCACAGGTAAATGAAGTGGTGAACCAGTATCAAGAAGGCCTCCTCTCTGAGAGTGAGCGCATCGCTCGCTCGGTTGAGATCTGGCAAGGAGTTAAGTCCGAAGTGGAGAAGCTTATCCCCGCTACTCTAGGTAACAAGGATTCCGTCTACGACATGACTTATTCTGAAGCTCGAGGTTCCTTCGGTAACTTAAACCAGATGGCGGGTATGAAGGGTATCATCCAGAACGTTTCTGGTGAGGCTCTTGAATTCCCAATCATCTCTAACTACAAAGAAGGCCTTACTCCACTTGAATACTTCATCACCACTCACGGCTCAAGAAAGGGTTTGACAGACACTGCGCTTAACACAGCTAAGGCAGGATACCTCACACGCCGCCTCTTCGATGTGGCTCAAGATGAGATTGTTACTGAAGATGACTGCGGTACCAAGGAAGGCACTATAATCCATAAGAAGACTGCCTCCGGTATAGAAATGCCTCTCTCTAAGAACATTCGAGGTCGCTTCCTCGCAGCTGATCTTACTGACAGCGCTGGCAATATCCTCTTCAAGCGTGGTCACTTGATCACCAAGTCAGATGCTGAGACTATCGACAGGTCTGATGCTACAGAGACACTCGTACGCTCACCTCTAGCTTGTAAGTCAATCCACGGTGTATGTGTGAAGTGTTACGGTACTGATCTTGGTAATAATAAAGTGATTGAACTCGGCGAAGCAGTGGGAACAGTGGCTGCACAAGCTATTGGCGAACCAGGTACGCAGCTTACTATGCGTACCTTCCACGCCGGAGGTGTGGCCTCTGCTGGTGGAGACATCACCGCAGGTCTTCCTCGTGTTGAAGAAATCTTCGAGAAGAGGAAGCCTAAGAACCCAGCTATCATTAGTCACTTAGACGGTATTGTGACCGAGATCAAGTCTGTGGGCCACGATCGCTTGATCGTGGTTACTCCAGAAGCGGGAGAGGTGAAGGGTAAGAAGCTCGACAACGAGTACACTGTGAGCGCCCTTAGAAGCATCTTGGTCCGCGTAGGTCAGAAGGTTTCCAAGGGGGAACTCTTGACCGACGGTTCAGCGGATCTCGACGAACTCTTCCGCTATGCTGGTCGCGATAAGACAGAGAATTATATTATTCACGAAGTTTCTAAACTCTATGAACTTCAAGGTGCAGCAGTATCTCACAAGCACATTGAACTCATTGTGCGCCAGATGTTTAGTAGAAGGAAGATTAAGGAAGCAGGTGATACACAGTTTACCCGCGGTGACGTTGTCGAACTTTCTGAATTAACCAAGGTCAACAACATGTTGAGAGAGAAGGGCCTTACAGAGGCTAAGGCAGATTCAGTCATCATGGGTATTACTGAGGTCTCGCTCTCACGAGCAAGCTTCCTCTCCGCAGCTTCCTTCCAACACACTCCTCGCGTGCTTATCCAAGCAGCGATCAAGGGAGTTGAGGACAACCTCATTGGTCTTAAGGAGAACGTTATTATCGGTCGTCTAATCCCAGCCGGTACCAGCTTCAAGGGCGGCTACAAAGAAAAATTAATATGGGAGGCGATGTCGAAACAATCAAAGAACGGCTAGATATAGCCGAAGTAGTAGGAGGCTACGTCAAACTCCAAAAAGCGGGCCAGAGTTTGAAGGCTCCATGCCCCTTCCATCGGGAAAAAACTCCTTCATTCTTCGTCTCACCCTTGCGTCAGAGTTTCTACTGCTTCGGTTGCGGGATGAAGGGAGACATCTTCACCTTCGTAGAAGAGATGGAGGGGATAGACTTCCGCGAAGCGCTGAAGCTCTTAGCGGATAAGGCTGGAGTAGAACTCTCTCGCCGTGGAAGTGATACACGTGAAGAGCGTACCGAGAAGGATCGAATCCTTGAAGTGCTCGAAGATGCAAGCCTGTTCTTTGAAAAAAGTTTAAATGCCAATACGGCAGCTCGAGAGTACTTACACTCTCGTGGCTTGAGTGATGAATCAATCAAGAATTGGAACATTGGCTATGCTCCAGCTGAGTGGCGCGCCCTCTACGCGCACTTGCGCCTAGAGGGCGCGCCTGAGGAACTCTTGCTCAAGGCAGGACTGGTGAAGAAGGTGGCCGAGGATGCGGGTAAGTCACCATATGACGTCTTCCGAGACAGACTGATCTTCCCCTTGAGGGATGCGAGTGGACGGATTATCGCCTTCTCCGGAAGAGCCTTGGCCAAAGATACTGAACCCAAGTACTTAAACAGTCCAGACACCATGGTCTTTAAGAAACTTGAGGTCTTGTATGGATTGGATAAGGCCAAGGAGAAGATTCGTCGCAAGGATTACGCTGTCTTGGTAGAAGGACAGATGGACTTGGTACTGTCACACCAGGTCGGAGTAGATAATACTGTCGCTTCTTCCGGCACAGCCTTCACCCAGAACCACTTAGAGAGATTGAAGAAGCTCTCTCGCCGTATCATTCTAGCTTTCGATGGTGATACGGCGGGGGAGAAGGCAGCGGAGAAGTCGACGGAACTAGCACTCTTGCTCGGCTTGGAGGTAAAGATTGCTGAGTTGCCAAGTGGTAAGGATCCTGCTGAGCTTGCGAAGGGAGATCCCGAGAAGTGGAAAGAAGTACTCCGTCAGTCGAAGCCTGCTATAGAGCA
Organism: Candidatus Parcubacteria bacterium; assembly: GCA_019661845.1. GTDB lineage: Bacteria > Patescibacteriota > Minisyncoccia > Phycocordibacterales > Zambryskibacteraceae > UBA5004. Next base: position 8,918 of record JAIFWL010000003.1, on the reverse strand, counting down.
CTTCCTTAACAAAGCTTTCAAGGCTGAGCCGGATCCTAGAAAGTTGGGTAAGTTGATTGAGTATAAGATATTGCCTTATGTAGCACTCCTCTCAAGCTCAATAGAGCGTTCACACTTCATCTCGCTCATTGCTAAGCGCACGGGGATTAAGGAGGAGATCATTTGGGAAGATTTGAAGAAGGTTAAGGCTCCTAGTGCTCCTCGGCAAGAGCTTGAAGAGCTAGAAAATAAGGAAAGTATAAAGAGGCGTTCTAGAATGGATGAGTATCACGAGGTGACAGAATTATTGAAAGAGAATCCAGATGATAAAGATCTTTTGAGACATAAGGAAGAACTTTCTATCAGACTCCGCATCGATGAGCTTGACGAGGAAATTGCTCTCCTACGTCTAAAGATTGGTGAGGGAGATGAGAGTGTGCTCCGTGAGCTCTCCAAGCTCACTCGGCAGAGGGATGAGGAGAGGCGTAAGGTGTTGTAGAATGTAAAACAGATTTTCGATGAATCCCGTACGAAATAAAGAAAATATTTCTTACGGAGGTACATTAAAAACATGAATTTCGTACGGGATGAAAAAAAGTAAAAAACAAAAGAATATTAAGAAGAAACAAGTGACCAAAAAGTCACCTAAAAAAGTCCACAAGACTAAGCCTAAGGCTAAAGTTCATAAAGTTAGAGATACTAAGAAGAAGGTAGACGATGTGTTGAGGATGGATAGGCTTGTTACTCGTGGCAAGGAGCGCGGGTTCGTAACTTATGATGAGATTCTAAAAGAATTTCCAACTATTGAGACCAATATCATCTTGTTAGATGACTTGTATGAGAAGTTACACAAACTCGGTATCGATATCCTCGAGGGTGGTGGGCTCTTAGAAGTACCTGAGGAAGAAAGCGGTAAGAAATACGCTTACTCGCGTAGTGACTCCTCATATGATTCGATCCAAATGTATTTGCGAGAGATCGGCCAGTACCCACTCATTGCCGGATCTATGGAGAAGGAGCTTGCCAAGAGGATTGAGAAGGGTGATGTAGATGCGAAGAACCTACTCATGAAGGCAAACCTCCGCCTCGTGGTGTCTATCGCTAAGAAGTATGCCAATAGAAGCCCAGACCTTACTCTCCTAGACCTCATTCAGGAAGGTAACCTGGGGCTACACAAAGCGGTGGAGAAGTTCGATTGGACTAAGGGATTCAAGTTCTCAACCTACGCTACTTGGTGGATTCGCCAAGCTATTACTCGCGCTCTAGCTGACCAGAGTAGAACTATTCGTGTGCCAGTACACATGGTGGAGACCATTGCGAAGTACAAGCAAGTGGTTAGAAGGCTCACTCAAGACTTGGGTCGCGAACCTCTGCAGGAAGAGATTGCTATGGAGATGAACTTGGATGTCGACAAGGTATATCAGATTGAGAAGATTGACCAGTCTACCGTCTCTCTCGAGAGTCCAGTGGGTGAAGATAGTGATGATGGTAAGAGTAAACTCGGTGACTTCCTCGCCGATGAGAAGATCCTCTCACCAGACCAGGACTCCTCTCGACGCATCATCTCTGACCAGGTAAAAGAAATTCTAGGTGATTTACCACCGAAGGAAAGGAAGATCCTAGAAATGCGCCATGGATTAATTGATGGTTACACTCACACTCTCGAAGAAGTGGGCAAGGTCTTCGGCGTCACTCGCGAACGCATCCGCCAGATTGAGGCCAAGGCTCACGAAAAAATAAGACAACATGACAAGATTGATAGGTTGAGAGGATACTAAAAATAAATAGACATGAGAAAAGGGCGGCCCGTAAGGGTCGCCCTTTAGAATAGAAACGGGAGAAGCACTCGCCAGATGGTTGTGGTGGCCATCACGATTGGCACAATCACTCCCCAAAAGGCAACAAACTTCTTGAATCCAGAACTCGTTCGGAAAGCTTTCTTCCAAACAGTGAACACGAAAGCGTTCACGACGAGTTGCAGAATCGCAGCTACGATGCTCGACCCTGCGAACACGTGAGTGAAATTGGCGACAAGGAAGAAAGTGAATCCCGTCGCGCCAGACACGGCCATCCAACGGGAACTTCGTTCCATCGCAACCTCCTTTTATACTATACACCTAAATTAGGTAAAAGTCAAGTATTAAAACCTTAAATAAAAACAACGCCGACTCGCGAGAGTCGGCGTTTGGGAATGGCAAGACAGTATCCTCCTCGTTCCTAAGAACAATCGATGCATCGTCTTGCCGTTTTATCACGAGGCAACTCGCTCCACGTCTTGTGAGACACCTTCGAGCATCGCTTCGTGAATCTTGAATAGCAAATAGCAGAGGGCACATTGGGCTAATCGTCTCAGGGTAACCTTGATAACCTACCTAGAGACACGCTGAGGAACGTGCCCTCTTTTAAAAATTCGATAAACTCAAATTCTTAAAAGAGGACCGATGAGGCTTGCGCCCCATCGGTAGAGAACACACGCGTTACGAGCCGAAGCTCACTACCATTTGCGTTCCCCGTATTGGCAAGACATTGTTCACATCGTCTTTTTGACACTTGTTTGATCGTCTTGCCAAAATTACAAAGATCTAAGAGTTGAGGGTACAACTGTAGAGTCGTTCATGGTGGGTATTGCTACCACACAGGAACAGGCTACGTATCGTACCCTCTTTCAAAAACTCAATTTATCAAGTACTTGAAAGAGGGCCGGTGGAATTTTTTAGGTTCCACCGGACGGGGGACATCATCTCCTTCGAGCCGTGGCTCAGATGACTAATCGTCCCCCAAAATTTTAGATGAGACAATCCTGTGGTCGTCTGTAAGACAGGAGCCATGTCGTCTCACTTAAAACCTAAACTTCCAAAGAACATTTACGCGGCTTCCGTCTTCTTCTGCGCATCTCCCGTATCGAGTCGCTTCCACTCCTTGTGGAGACGCTCGACAAACTTCGTAAGCGTACGCCAGATCGCCATCTTGTGGATGTGCATATCGGTGTAGCGCTTCTTACCATTCTCACCGATGACCGGCTCCGGATACTTGGTACGGAACTTCACCTTGTACTCACGGAGCTTCTTACCCCACTCTGAGTCAGCCCGATAGACGAACTGCTGACCGAGGAGGTACAAGGCTTGCCGTGCCCGAGGGTTCCAGTTCGCACTGGAACCAGTGCGCTTCCGCGGGAAGCGCCCATCCGTGAGGACGTGCACACCGCAGAAGGCCTTGAGTTTGGCTGCCGAATCGAACATCCGGATGTCGCCAATGGTGGAGATGAGCCCGGCAGCAATGACTTCTCCACAGCCCTTCATGGGGGCAAAGAACTCCTGCCAGATCGGCACCTTCTGAATTGCGGTACGCAGTTCGGTTTCGCGCTGACGTTCCTCCTTGGTGAGCGTAGCAAGGATCGTGTCGTTTGCCTTGAGCTTGTCGAACTCGTCAGCGACAGTGCCCTCGGGGTAGCCACCTTCCTCCGAGAGGAAAATGGTGCCGATGAGTCGCTGGCGCAAGCGCTGTTCGCAGGCGATTCTGTCGACCTGCGTATCACGACGCGCACGATGGAGTTCAGCAACACGGATTTTATCCCGGTCTGCAGGGCTCACTTCGTAGTAGAGCTCAGGTTTTTCCACGAAGATTCGGGCAAGTTCCACGTGATCCTTCTTCTTGTCAGCTTCACGTCGATGCGAAGCCAATTTGAAGCCAGGAATACGGAAGATCTTTGCCCCAACCTTCTCTCCTTGACGGGAAAGTGCGAAGGCGAGTCTGTCGCCGGATCCACCAAGGATCATGACGACTGAATCGTTTGCGCAGAGCCCTTCGTACTGCGCTGGGATCTGCACCACCTCCTCCATACCCTTCTTCCTCTTCTTGGTATGGTGTGGCAGCAGAGTTGAGAGATCTTCTCCCTCAATCGGCTCTCTCCACCCGACAGGGAACTTGCCGAACACGAAGTCGAGCTCAGCTTGTTCATCCTCGAGTTCCAATTCACGAACGTGCTCTCCATCGGAGATCGCAACCATGGTGGGTCGAGATTCCCCGGTAGAGGTTTTCTTGACGCGATGCTGGATACCGATAATACGGGCCACTAGGGCCTCCTTTCGTCCCGAAGGACATGTTAAAGATCAGACACGGCAGACATAACTCCCATCGTCTTTATAGACAGGTTATCAATCGTCTGCCGTGTAAGTGCAATTTCTCAATCGTCCTATTGGACAGGGATCATCATCGCACTCTCTACTATAAAAACATATTTGAACGTCTAAGTCAAATATTAATTAATAAGGCTTTGTAGAGCCCCCCAAATGGCATACATGGCGTAAGTGTCTAACTTGCAGTAATCCTTGAGGTTCTTAGATATAACGGCTTTTTCTTCCTGCGTAATGTCACCAGTAACCATCTCATTCCACTTCTGACTTGCTGTGCCACCTTCTTTAATCTCAAGATTCTTATAACTTAAATCTGGGGCAAGGACAGGGAGGACGTACTTGATGGAAGTGCTGCCGTAGAAGTCTTTGTGCACATGATGTTGCTTCTTAAATATGTCTTCGAGATCATAAACGCGTTTCTCCACTTCATCAAAGAAGTTTTTAAATTGAGGGAGCCTCTCTGCTAACTCTTTGTTCCTCGAACATTCGAAGCTCTTGTGCCAGACGATGACAGATCCCTTGCCTTCCAAGTCGTTATACAAAGATTCGGCGAAGGCTCGGCTCGGGTCATCTTTGCCAGTATGAAGAAACTCTTTGTGAATTGGCGCTTGTGATTCTGGATTTTCAAGTATATGGAGCGAGTATTGAAAGGGGATCTGTTGGTAAGGAGAGAATTGGTCGAAGCGTGGTATTGCGGCAGGGAAAGTCTCATAATCTAGAAAGTAGAGAGGGAATTCTAACTTCTCAAACTCCTCTGCAATAGCTTCCCTAGAAATGATCTCGCGATCATTCAAGTAGGTCCAGATTTGATTCTTCTGGATGTCACTTAGCTCTGTAGATTCTGGAATATCTTCTAGTTTAAATATGTGCGAGTCTACAAGTTCAGTAAGCTTCCTCTTACTTAAACCAATGCGTGTAAGATCATGTACTCCATACTCTGGGATATCAGGGTTTGAGTAGCTGAAGGTGGTGCAGTGAGCCGAGCGTCCTTTGCGCAAGCAGTCACAGGGGCCTACAGGCTCCTTCTCGCTCGCGAGATAACCCTTGGCAAGTTGCATCTCAGCCATCACCTCTTCTGCCATTTCCTTCACTACTTCTGTAACATCTTCAATCTGGAAGAGTTTGTTGAGATCAATCTCACCTTTCCTTACATACTCCGGATTTAAGTGGATTAAGTTGGCACTATCTATTTCTAACCCTGCACGTTTGAGTACAACGTACTGAAACGTGAGGTCATGTAGGTGGGTCTTCTTGTCTATGGCATTGGTTGCCTTAACTTCATACAAATTATTGCCGGCAAGGATATCTGTGATAGCAAGGTATCCATCTACCTCAAACCTCTTCTGGTATTCGCCAGTGGGAAAGAGTTCTCGGGCGAGGAGATCCACTTCATTACCTGTTTCTATAATCTGTTTCTCGAAGTCGGAGAGTTCATGAGCATAGTAAATGTCTGGCTTATGAATCTTAAGCCAAGCGTTCTTGTGGCAATCACGCCAGAGGATGTAATTAGTTTTTGAAAGCACTTACTTGAGTGCGGCGTCGATCTTCGCCTTTACTGTAGCGTAAGGCTCGGCACCGTTTATGACCACTTGATCACCATTCTTCTTAATGATGACTGAGTATGGTGTGCCTCGAGCTCCAATCCTTACAGCTTCCTCGACACTCTTAGAAATTTTATCCGTATATTTACCACTAGAGAGACAGGAGTTGAAGGCTGTAACATCTAAGCCAATAGAGCCAGCAATCTTCGGAAGCTCCATAGGATCCAGTGAATCGTTGGATTGAGTAGTATCGAAAACTTGGTTCAAATATTTCCAGAAGGCGGTATTACCTCCGAGTTCGGCAGCACACTCTGTGGCCTCAGCTTCGTGTGGGGCCTTGCTATGAAGTTGAGAGATGGGGAAGTGGCGATAAACCCAAGAAACTTGTCCACTGTATTCACTCATAAGTTGCCTCATAGTGTTGTGGAAAGTTTTGCAGAATGGGCATTCAGTATCAGAATATTCTACGACAACTACGGAAGCATCAGCTCTTCCTACAATATGGTCTTCGCTAGTTACCCCTGGAGCATCCTGGGCTGCTTGCTGAGTGCCTCCCGTGAGACTCCCAGTATAAGGCTTGCCACTACCGAAGTAGATAGCGCTGGCCACGAGCCCTCCAGCGAGCACTATGGCGATAGGGATGAGTAACTTGTTTTGTTCGTGTGTTGGTTCCATATATTTGTCCCCGCATTATAGCATTCTAGAAACCCATACTGAAAGTAAGCTTCTTTTCCCCCGGCATTTCCCATTCACTTGTATCAAGCTTCACCTCCTTCAACTGATTTCCTTCCTTGAAGATAAGCTTATTATGAGTAGTGGCGTGGTCGTAGAGTTCCTTAGTAATCCTCACATCGTCTAGGCAGTAGTTCCTTACCTTGTCGTATTCCCCCTGCTTCCACCACTTAGTCGCTTCTAGTCCGTGGCCACTCTTCTTCTTCCCCAGAGTGCCTTCAGCCAGCTTATCTAGTGACATGCCGCGGCCGTATTGCTTCCTAATTTCTTTAAGAATATCGAGTTGCTTAATCTTAGACAGATCTCCTGGATAATATTTGTTAAGAAGAGGTAGGTCGAAGTGTTCAGAGTAGAAGCCTATCAGCATGTCACTGTGTTCAAGGATGGGCCAGAGTTTGTGCAAGTCTTCCTTAAGGAAGGTAGAGTAAGAATCTGTTTCCGAATCATAAATGCCCACTACAGCAATATCAAGAGCAGCTGGGTCAGCAGAACCCACCTCAGTAAAGATATTACTAGTTTCAATATCGAAAACTATTTTCCTCATTAGTGATTATGATCGTGGCCTTCGTGCTTGTGCTTATGCTCATGAGGCTTCTCTTCGAAGTTAACCTCCTTCTCCTCGCCGGTCTTAAGATTCTTTACCTTGAACTTCTTACTCTTCAACTCATCTTCACCCACCACCATAACGAATGGGATGTGGAGTTTGTCGGCATTCTTGATCATGTCGCCGAGCTTCTTCATAGACCAGTCAACAGAGACGTTGTAACCGCTCATGCGTAGGGACATGGCCACTTTCCATACTTCGCCCAATACCTTTTCTTCCGTAGGCAAGACAGCAATCATGGTTGAAGGTCGGTACTCAGGTAAGAGTTTGTGTGTTTCCAAGAAGTCACGGGTAGTCACATCTCCACAGCCGAACCCCACAGCAGGAAGTTCAGAATCACCGAAGAGGGAAGTGAGGTTATCATAACGGCCACCGCCGAGGATCGAACGATTGTTCTCAGGGTTAGTGTCGAAGAATTCGAATACTGCACCAGTGTAGTAAGCTTGGCCACGAGCTAGGGTCTTGTCGATCTTGGTATTAGTGATGCCAATCTCACGCAACTTATCCATTAACTTCTCTAAATCACTATCAGTGCCGGTAGGATAGTTGAGACGGATTTCGAGGTCCTCATCCTTGGCACCGAAGTTGCGCATGATCTGGTAAGCAAGTTGGATGACCTCCACCTCTGCTTCAATACCACTTAAGCCGAATAGGTCAGCATTCAATTGCCAGTGTTCGCGGAGTCTTCCACGCTGAGTTGCTTCGTAGCGGAATAAATTTGGGATTGAGTACCAACGTAGTGGGAAGCCGAGTTCTCGCCTCTTGTGGGCAAGCATCCTGGCGACACTTGGAGTCATCTCAGGGCGCAGAGTAACTGAGCGACCACCTCGGTCGGTGAAGGTGAAGGTCTGTTCGTTCACAATCTGTTCACCTGACTTCTCGGTATAAATCTCAGTGTGTTCGAGGATGGAAGCACCGTATTCCTCATAACCAAATCGCTCTACGGTCGTCCTCCAAATGGCGTTAATGTAGTTCTGAATGAATTGATCCTCAGGGTAGAAGTCGCGGACGCCCTTGTATGAGTCGGTTGAAAGCTTAGACATCCTGCAATTATACTAAAAATTGATTTCAAAGACTCTTTGACAGGAAGTGTTCTTCATGTTTATCTATAGGGAGAGAGGAGAGCGCAATGATGAAGTTGATAGTGATTGACGGTCCAAGCGGTGTGGGCAAGGGAACCTTGACCAAGAGCTTGGGCGAGCGCTTAGGGCTCGACGTGATCGACTCCGGGCTCTGGTACCGAGCGTTGGTATACAAGCACAGCAAGTGCTCGGGGATGGCTACGTGGCAGGAGATTGCTCGCACGCTCGAGGTCACAGATCTCCAGTACCCCATCCTTCGTACGGAAGAGATCGGCAACATGGTGCCGAAGGTGAGCGAGATCCGCTCGGTGCGGGAGGCACTCAATGCCCGACTGAGGAGTCTCCACTTCTTCTCAAGGGGAGCGCTCATCGACGGCCGTGCCGGTGCATGGGAGTATCCTGAGGCTGACATCAAGTTCTTCCTCACGGCCTTTCCCGAGGTGCGTGCAGCTCAGCGCTTCCTCCAGCTCCTCAAGGCGCGCGAGGGGCGTGAGGAGATTTCCTACGAGAGGGTACTGAGTGATATCCTCGCTCGTGACGAGAAGGATACTACTCGCGAGGTTTTCCCTCTCAAGAAGCACCCTGACGCTATCGAGATCGACGTCAGCAAGCTGACTGAGAGGCAGGCCTTAGCAAGGATGCTCCATGAGATCAGTGAATCCACGAAGGTCGCCCTCTCGAGGTGAGCACTTGTCGCCGAATTCCGAATCGCGTTTCTCCACTGGAGGGGCGCGGTTCTTTTTATTTCACTTCTATACTATCCCTTCTTCTGAGCTTTGTTGCGGTCGGATTGAGTTAGAAGCACCTTGCGCAAGCGCACGGACTTAGGAGTAATCTCAATATATTC
>JAIFWL010000060.1 GCA_019661845.1 Candidatus Parcubacteria bacterium | reverse complement strand
GTATCTACGGCAACCTCTCACTCATGTCAGACTCTCTCCACCCCAATGACGCTGGTTACTACATCATGGCCTCCCGCATCGCTCCTATCCTCAAACAACTCATCCAGTGATATACTTACTCTCAAGTTCTTAAGAACATTAGAATAAAGAATATGAAAAAGCCGAGACAGTTAGAGAGAATAGTAAAAGGTTTCGCGAATCATAGGAGGATAGAGATAATGTCGCTACTAGAGAAAACTCCTGAACTTTCTCTTATTGAAATATCTGAGAATTTGAAGATTAATTTCAAGACTGGCTCAGATCATATTCGCCGACTCTCTCTTGGTGGTTTGGTTATGAAGAGGAATGCCGGAGCTAGCGTGCGCCATGCCCTCACAGAGCAAGGCAAGCTTACTCTCAAGTTCTTAAGAACATTGGAATAAAGAATGGGGAAGCAAATGGTAAGAGGGGAGGAAATTTGGTAGATTGTTTGAGATTGCCGGATCGTCTAATGGTAGGACATCGCCCTTTGGAGGCGGGTATCTTGGTTCGAATCCAAGTCCGGCAGCAAGCGAAATTTTAGATATGTCTGAACCGATTTCAAGATTCAAGTTGCGGGTAGGGCGGGGGATTTCCGGCAAAGGTATATTCGCTATGGAAGAAATTCCTAAGAAGAAAAGAATTATTGAATACATAGGTACAAGTGTGCCAGTGGAAAAGCAGGAGACTATTAAAGGGAGGTACTTGTTCTGGACCGGTAGGAAGAAGATGATCGACGGCAACATAAAGGCGAATGTTGCAAGATTCATAAACCACTCCTGTCGGCCCAACTGTGAGGCAGCTGGTCCAAGCGGAAGAATCTTAATTTATTCGAAAAGAAGGATAAAGGCAGGAGAGGAACTCACATATGATTATGGGAAGGAATATTTCGACGATTATATAAAGCCTATTGGTTGCAGATGTGAGAAGTGTAGGAGTAAAATTTGATACAATATATAAATGAGGAAAATAATTGTCCAAGAGTTCGTTACCCTAGACGGTGTCATGCAGGCTCCAGGTGGTCCTGAGGAGGATACATCAAACGACTTTAAATATGGCGGATGGACTGCACCCTACTTCGAGAAGGCTGATGCAGAAGCACATGACCTTATGAGCAAGTGGCTTAAGCCAACTGACCTACTCTTGGGTAGGAAGACCTACGACATCTTCGCCGCTTACTGGCCTACGCATGCCGACATTTGGCCCGGTATTATGGATGTTACGAAATATTGTGTGAGCACTACGAAGGTGGAATCAGAGTGGCAGAACTCAGTCTTCCTTAAAAATACTGAAGACATTATGAAGCTCAAGGAGTCTGAGGGTGGCGACCTCCAGGTCATAGGTAGTGGCAACTTAGCTCAAACACTCTTTAAACATGATTTAGTTGATGAGCTTAGGATAATGACATTTCCTATCACTCTGGGCATGGGCAAGCGCTTGTTCGCAGAGGGTACTATCCCAAGAGCCTTCACTCTGATAGAAGGGAAGATTACTTCAAACGGAGTGACCTTCGTGAGTTACAAGCGAGGTGGGGAAGTGGAGACTGGTACCGTTGGAGAAAAGATTTTCTAGTATAATTAGAAGTATGAATTTCAATTCAAAGAACACGTCACTAATAGTATTGGGTTTAACCTCTATCGTGAGCTCGAGGCTTATGTTCTACCTCTTCAATGATCCAGAAGGGCCGAATCTTCTAGTAGTCGTTGGCATGGCCGTAGTGGTATATATCCTCTCTCTAATACTCTCCTCACTCATCCCTTCAGGAACTCATAAGAAGAAGCTTGTATGGTCATTCCTCACTCCCATTATAATAGTTACTGTTATCTACTTCTTCTTAAAATAGGTTTAGTTCGTGATATTCTATATATATATGAACATGGAAAAAATTGCATTTGTTAAATTGCGTTTTGTCATGGCGTTTATATTCCTTTGGGCCTTTATAGATAAGACATTTGGTTTGGGTTTCGCTACTAAGAGTGAGAATGCGTGGATTCATGGTGGATCTCCTACATCTGGCTTCTTGAGTGTGGCTACGAAAGGACCATTCGCTAGCATCTTTAAGACTTTGTCGGGAGTGGCTATAGTGGATTGGCTCTTCATGCTCGGACTCCTCTTCGTCGGACTTACACTCTTGCTTAATAAGTTTGTCATGTGGGGTGCTATTGCAGGTATAGTCCTCATGGTTCTTATGTGGCTCTCACTACTCTTCCCCGAGAACAATCCAATCATCGATGAGCACATAGTGTATGCACTAGTCCTCTTCATCTTGGCAAAGAGATTAGAAAGACATAAATAAATAAACATATGAGAAACTTTGGAATGAAGAAGATCATGCTCTGGTCTGCGGTGGCACTCATCATCCCTCTGCTTGGGAATAGATTTGTCGATGGGTGGAATTGGACTTGGCATGACTTCCTCTTCGCTTGGGTCTTCTTCGTCGTCATGGCTTCATCTGTAAAATGCACAATGATGAAGATTGCTCACACCTCTTATGCTAAGTATCGAGTAGCTATCGGCGTAATAGTCTTCCTCATCTTCGCCGCCATATGGGTGATGCTTGCAACAGGGTAGGAGATAGTTGACTTTCCATAAATTCATTATATTATAGTAAATAGGAGGTTAGACGTGGCAGCACAGAAAACTAAGAAGCCCAGGTTGAAAGATCTGAGCAATGAACAACTCGTGAGTAAGTACACGGTGGCGGTGAGGTTTGCGTGGGAAGAAAGGCGCAGTCAGAAGAAACATCCAGGGCACAACTCACTCTATCAGCAGGAGCTTGCATCGAAGCGGGAACTCCTGCGCCGTCTCAACAAGCTCGAAGGCATTCTCCAGCTCATCATGATCCATGCGGGCTGAAGCCCGTGGCA
>JAIFWL010000002.1 GCA_019661845.1 Candidatus Parcubacteria bacterium | reverse complement strand
GGGAGACTAAAAAAGCGGAAGATTACGAAAGGCAGAAGAAATTATTCTTAGATCAAATCAATTTCGCCATTACGCACAACAAGCCTCTCATGATTCATGCGCGAGATGCGTATCAAGAATTATTGGAAATACTTGAGCCTTTAAAGATTGAGTATAGGGAGAAGCTAAGAGGAGACATACATTTCTTCGCTGGGAACTTGGAAGTGGCTAAGAGGTTGTGGGCTATAGATTTCACCACCTCTTTCACAGGGGTTATTACGTTTGTTAAAGACTACGATGAGGTAATAAGAAATGTTCCTATAGAGATGATTATGTCTGAGACCGATGCGCCATTCGTCGCTCCAACCCCACATAGAGGGCAGAGGAATGAGCCTAGCTACGTCTCGGAGGTGGTTAAGAGGATAGCTGAGATAAGAGGGACAGACTTCGAAGAAGTTCGTCAAACCCTTGTCGAGAATGCCCTTCGTATGATAATGTAGGCCGACATGCAAGTTTACGAGACAGGATACCTCATATTGCCAAGCATCCCGGAAGACGGGCTATCTGCCGTTGTCGATAAGATCAAGGGTCTTATAACCAAGGAGGGGGGTAATATTTTCGATGGAGAGGAGCCTATGAAGATTGACCTTGCCTATACGATGTCTAAGACGGTAGGGGCTAGCCGCTATGTGGTCAATGAGGCCTACTTGGGCTGGGTTAAGTTTGAAATGGAGCCAGCTCAAGCTGTAAGCCTTAAAGATAGTTTGGATAAGGTAGATGAGGTTCTCCGAGTTTTGCTCGTCAAGGCCCCTAGGGAGACTTACTTTACCTTCGCTAAGGCGCAAGCAGCTTTAGAGGAGAAGGAGGCCCAAGAAGAGGCTGCTAAGGAGGAGGCCGAGGTGGTAGTAGAATAAGATATAACTATGTATCTAAACAAAGCGATTATCATCGGTAACCTCACTAGGGATCCAGAGTTGAAGTCACTTCCTTCTGGCCTTCGTGTTACGAGCTTCTCCCTCGCCACCAACAGTGTCTGGAGAGATAAGGATGGTAATAAGAAGGAGGACACTCAGTTCCACAACATCGTAGTCTTCGGTAAACAGGCAGAGACTGTCGCCCAGTACCTTAGGAAGGGTGCAAGTGCTCTTGTCGAAGGTCGTATGCAGACAAGGAGCTGGGATGCCAATGATGGCACTAAGAAGTATCGCACCGAGGTGGTAGCAGACAGGGTGCAGTTCGGCCCACGCACTAGCGGTGGCGGTGCTCCAAGTGCGGCTCCATCAACTCCTGCAGGGGATGACCAGCCAGCTCCTCCAGTAGACACGATTGACTATCCAGAAGAGAACATTAATGTAGATGATATTCCATTCTAGTTCGACAAGACTCACCATAAATAAATATGAAAAAGAATTACTTTAAAGAAAATAAGATTGAGCACATCGACTACAAGGACGTCGAGACTCTTAAGAAGTTCCTTACTCCACACGCACGTGTGCAGTCTCGAAAGCGCTCTGGAGTGCCTTCAGTAGATCAGCGCTCACTCGCTGAAGCTATCAAGCGAGCTCGCTTCCTCGGTTTACTTCCATACGTAAGTAGGTAAGCAAAAAGAAAATCTAGTTTCCTTAGCCTCGCGATAATTTGCCGGTGCAAATTTCGCTCTCTCGGCCCAGTCGGCCTGCGAGAGGCTAGATAACCTAGGTTTTCTTTTTGCTATATAATGTTTCTATGCGAATTCCGTATGCGGTAAAAGGTTTCTTTTTTGGACCAGCAGTTATTGCTGTTTTAATTTTACTCAAAGGACTTTGTCCAGCTTCACTTGGCCAGAGTTGTTTGTCAGACTATTTCGCTAAGCCGATATTCCTTCCACTTATCTTTGTATACAAAATTTTCGGTGACAGCGCTGTCATCCTCTCACAAGACTTCATCTTCGTAATAGGGTACTGGGCAATACTCGGATTCTTCCTCGGTTTTATATTCGATCTGTATACTCACCGGTCTCTGTATTTACCCGCACAACGTCCCCCTCTTTGATAAACATCGGTACTTGGATCTCAGCACCTGTCTCAAGCTTCACTGCTTTGGTAGCACCTTGGGCAGTGTTACCACGAGTAGCATCGTGCGCCTCAATTACTTTAAGCTCCATCTTGATAGGAAACTTGATACCAATAATCTTCTCGTCGAAAATCATCGCATCAACGACGGTGTTAGGTTTAAGAAACTTCGCGCCCGGACCAATCATCTCTTCAGGAAGTTGGAAACGCTTGCTTGGATCATTCGCTTCAGCGAACCAGTATTCACCACGATTAGTATAAAGATATTTAACCTGACTCTTATCAATATCGGCTTCCTCAACCTTGTCTGATACGTGGAAGGAAACCTCAGTAATTCTGCCGGTTATAAGATTTCTCAGTTTTACTGCATTGACAGGCTTTCTCTGCTGTTTTCTAAAGACATGTGAAGCGATAACTTCCCACGGCTCGTTTTCGTAGATGATGTATTTGTGTACCGTCGCTTCGTTGTAATCAAGCATAGGCTCTTATTCTACTTATTGAGGTTAATTACGCAAGATAGTGTAGAAAGGGGGAGATTCCATATTAAGGTCTATTAAGGTTTATCTTACTTCAGACATCCAACAAGAATTTTTACTCAAGAGGTAGACTTCGAGTTTTTCTACTGACTCTCATTAAGATCAAGTATTTAGAAAGATGAGAGAAGGGGCTCTATCCCCACCCATTTTGAATAATGAGTCAATACAGGTATTCCAAAATATATAATGAACACAGGCTTAATTAGAGTTTCTCTTTAAGCATTCATGGTCAAATTTTTAAAAATTAAAAAACGAGTCCTTCGATTCTTCGGCTTTAGGAAGCGGCATTTACCTACAACTACACTTGCCCAGATGAGAGTCTATTGTGCGGTCATACTTGTTACTTCGCCTCTCATCTTTATTAATGTTTTATCCGTGGAACCGACAGTTAAGGTTCAGGCCTTGAGTTACAAGCCGGTGATTCTGGCAGAACAGTACATGGGAACATTTGTTCCTGTTCCGCTTCCTAAGAGTTTAGCTTTCCTCCAAGTTCCTGAGATTGAATTACCTGAGATCAAGGTTGATGATACTAACCATGTGAATGTTCTGAACGTTCCCGTGTCATCTGATGCGTTGAACTCTCTTACAGCATCTGTTATATCTACACTCCAAAATTTAAAGAAAAATATCTCTGAACAATTTAATGAATTTAATAGCAATTCTGATTCCAGTGTAGAACTCCCAACAAGTAACTCCACTTCAAATACTCCAAATATTTCAAACCAAAATTTAAAAGGTAAGAGTAGTCTCACAAATCAACCACGAGCCGCCTCTCTTCCAAGCTTAAGTGTTTTGACGCCAGCTCTTAAACTCGAGATCGATAATTACATAAAGGCCGGTCTTCTTTCTCAAGGAAATCTTTTGTATGAAAATGTTCGTTCACACATCACTCGTCAATCAGATGCAGACACTAGTAGACTAGCATCGATCACGACATCGATTGCTCAAGAGGGAAGTTTCGAAAGTCCTGTTATCACTGGGGGTTCAATCACTGGTGCTTCTGCCACTCTCTCAAATCTTTTTGGTGCGAGTCTCACAACTTGCCAATCTAACAATGTACTTACTTGGGCTAACGGTCAGTTCGGTTGTGAGGCAGATGACACCGGTGCTGTAAGTGGCGGTGGTAGTCAGTTTGCCACTTCAACCAATGGCACTGCTATCTACCCTAATGTTGCGGGTGCTGTAGTAATAGGTGCGAGCGCTACTACCACTACAGGCGCAGAACTTGAGGTTCAGGGTGACTTATACGTTGGAGCGTCTACAACCCTTCAACGCTTTACTTACGTCACTGCTACTGGTACCTCTGCAACATCAACTTCCTTCTTCTCCACCACAGCTTCTTCCACCAACCTCTTCTTCACCACAGCAATCGGCGGAGCCATCACTTCTTCTGGCCTTGGCACCTTCACCAACCTTCTAGCTAATGCCTCATCGACATTGCAGAACCTTACATTCATCAATGCTACTGGGACTTCTGCTACTACTACATCCTTCTTCTCCACCACAGCTTCTTCCACCAACCTCTTCTTCACCACAGCAATTGGAGGAGCCATCACATCTTCTGGCCTTGGCACCTTCACCAATATCCTTGCTAATGCTTCCACTACTCTTCAGCGCCTTACGTTTACAACTGGTACCAGCACCTCAGCTACAAGTACAAGCTTCTTCTCCACCACTGCATCCTCAACTGAACTCTTCGCTACAGGCATCACCTCGATTGGAAATATCACTTCTACAGGGCTCCTCACTATTACTAATGTCCGAGCCAATGCCTCCACTACTCTTCAGAACTTCACCGGCGTTAATGCCACCACCACTTCAGCTACTTCTACTAACTTCTTCACCACTACTGCAAGCTCTACAAACCTCTTCGCTACTATTGTGAATGCTGGTAATGCAACCTTAGGTGCCATTACCGCAGTCTCATTTAACGGTCTATTAGTAACAGGCTCGGCAGGCACTCTCACCATTCCAACTTCTTCATCTTTGGTCCGATCAGGTGGTCATTCACTTACTCTTACAACTACTAACACCACTGTAGCCACACTTCCATCAGGCACTATTACTCTCGCCGACTTGAGTAGTGTGCAGACATTTACTGGAGCTAAGATCTTTGACACCATTACTCGATCTACTTCTACCGACGCTACCTCCACCAACTTCTTCTCCACTACTGCTTCCACCACAAATCTCTTCGCAGGTGGAAGCGTGACTTTCGCAGGAATGATCGCAACCTCTACTCCGGGAAGTGCCGTCTGCTTCGGCCAAGCAACTGGTTCCAAGGGTCTCCTTACTCAGACGAGCGGCACAACTGCTTGTGGTTCTCTATCATCTAGGCGCTTCAAGACAGAAATCACTTCTCTCGATTCGCAAAGTGGGTTAGCCGAGGTGATGTCACTTAGACCTGTTTCTTATAAATATACCCCAGAGTATCTTGGTGGGTTGATAAACGATATAAACTGGAATGGAGTATTCGTAGGCTTTATTGCAGAAGAAGTGGAGGGCGTAGATAGCCGACTCATAGGGCATGATGCTCAAGGCTTGGTTAACGCTGTTCAATACGACAAGATGACTGCAGTACTTGCTAAAGCTATCCAGGAAATGTCGAATACCTTCGGCCTCATGGCAACCTCTACAGCGACTTCTACTGACACTATTGCTTCCGTAGCGCTCTCGAGTTACTTCCAGAGTTTGTGGAGTGTGATTACAGACAAGCTTGCTGATGCAACAAACGGTATAAGTAAAATTATCGCCGATAAGCTCGAAGCCAAGGATGAGATCTGTATCAACGACACCTGTATCAATGAGGATCAGTTGAAGATGCTTATTGCTCAATACAATATGAATGGCGGTGGGGGAGGCGGGGCTGGTTCTGAATCCGTAACAGCACCTACAGATTCCGGCACAGACGATGTCACGCCCCCACCTTCGGAAGATGTTCAGGCTCCAGAATAATTTTAGATAATCTAAGCGTTTACAAGATTCTTCTTGATGTCTTTCAGTATTTGAGCAGCTGTAGGTTTGTTCTCACGTAGGAATTGGCGAGTGGAGTCGTAACCACGGCCTAGCTTTACTGTATCGTTCTGCGGAGTGAGATACTCATAGGAGTTACCACTCTTCTTAATAATTCCAAACTTCTCACCTAGAGCAATTAACTCACCCTCGCGAGAGATGCCCTCGTTGTACATGAGGTCGAACTCTGTTTGTTTGAATGGCGCTGCAACCTTATTCTTCACCACCTTCACACGTGTGCGACCTCCCATAATCTCTTCACCCTTCTTGATCTGGGCAATGCGACGAATATCGAGGCGAACAGAGGTATAGAATTTCAAAGCCTTGCCACCTGGAGTAGTCTCTGGATTACCGAACATGACACCAATCTGCATACGAATCTGGTTGATGAAGATCACCACCGTTTTACTCTTGGCCACTATTGCTGTGAGCTTTCTCAAAGCCTGACTCATTAAGCGTGCTTGTTTGCCCACGTGGTAAGCACCCATGTCTCCCTCGATCTCATCCTTAGGAGTAAGAGCAGCGACAGAGTCGACGACGATTACATCGAGTTTGCCCGAGCGCACGAGTGAGTCGACAATCTCCAATGCTTGCTCACCTGTGTCTGGTTGAGAGATGAGGAGTTCATCGATCTTTACTCCCAAGCGCTTGGCATACTCTGGGTCCATAGCGTGCTCTGCGTCGATAAAGGCACAAATACCTCCAAGCTTCTGCGCTTCGGCAATGCAGTGAAGTGAGAGAGTCGTTTTACCAGAAGATTCTGGACCGAATATTTCTATGATGCGTCCGCGGGGGAGTCCACCTACGCCGAGTGCTGCATCGAGTCCGATAGAGCCGGTGGAAATTGCATCCACACCCACGCGCGGCTTATCACCCAACTTCATAATAGAATCCTCACCAAACTTGGTGCGGATAGCATCTAGAGTCGTATCAATATTTCTACGTTCTGTAATAGGGGAGGCGTTGGTTGGGGATACTGTTTTCCTGATTTTTACCATGTTAATTGAGGATTACGCGAATAGATTCGTGCTTTTCGCGGCCGAAGTGGTCGCTTACTCTGACGGTTATTATACTTAGGCCTTTAGAAAGTACCAAT
Source organism: Candidatus Parcubacteria bacterium (assembly GCA_019661845.1). Lineage (GTDB taxonomy): Bacteria > Patescibacteriota > Minisyncoccia > Phycocordibacterales > Zambryskibacteraceae > UBA5004. Next base: position 6,012 of record JAIFWL010000002.1, on the reverse strand, counting down.
TTCTCGCTCCAGTGCCCTTTAGCATCAGTAAATATCTGCCTATCATTTAAGGTAATACGAGCAATATTACGGGAAGTGCCACTTACAGTGATAACCGAGGTGGTAGCCACTTCACCATCTCTAGGTATTTGAATAGTGACTCCTGGACCAAGGATAAGGAACCGTGCTTGGAAGAGAATATAGAGGACAAGAAGACAAGAGAAGAGGATGATGAGGAGTTGTCTGTAGGATAGATCAATTTTCATCACCGTCGTTCTTGTCGTCGTTTAAGAGAGAGTGATGAGGTTGGGGTTCTTGCCCGTATCCACTAGTGTCAGCACCTATAACATCGCGTGGCTTCGCTCCAGAGCCAGCACCTATTACTCCACGCTCCTCAAGCATATCCATGAGTCGGGCTGCACGAGCGTAACCAATACGGAGTTTCCTCTGGAGGAATGAGGTCGAAGCCTTACCAGCACCCACTACAGTTGAACGTGCTTCTTCATATAGTTCATCATCATCTCCGTCGAAAGAATCTTCAGAACCTACAGAGGAGGAGAAGATAGCGTTGTCACTTGCGACTGGTCCGGAGAAGTTTATTTCATCTTGGAGTTCATCAGCATATGAATCCTTAAGATATTTGGCGATGGACTTCAATTCAGGCTCTTTAACAAAGGCGGACTGCAAACGCACAGGCTTAGCCATCTCTGCAGACTGGAAGAGCATATCTCCAGCACCAAGGAGTTTCTCTGCGCCCGGTGCATCAAGGATGGTGCGTGAGTCGATCTGCGAAGCTACTTGAAGAGCGAGGCGAGCAGGGACGTTGGCCTTGATAAGACCAGTAATAACATTTACTGAAGGGCGTTGGGTTGAGAGGATGAGGTGAATACCCACGGCACGGCTCATTTGTGCCAAGCGTACGATAGCGGCCTCAAGTTCTCGTGGGTAACTCTGCATAAGGTCTGCTAACTCGTCGATCACCACCACGATATAAGGCATGGAGTCAGGAAGTTCTTCACCCTCTTTCTTCTTATCCAATGCTGGAGCAAGAATATTTTTATGATATGAAGCAATGTCTCGTACACTCGATTTCTCCAAGATGTCATAGCGACGTTCCATCTCTTTCGCAAGCCATTTTAAGGCCATGATAGCTTTCTTCGGATCGGTGATTACTGGAGTAAGTAGGTGGGGTATACCATTGTATAGAGTGAGCTCAACTCGCTTAGGGTCGATCATGATAAATTTCAAATTCTCTGGCGGATTGCGATAGAGGAGTGAGGCGATAACTGCGTGAATAGTTACAGATTTACCCGAACCAGTGGCACCAGCGATAAGTAAGTGTGGCATCTTCGCCACGTTGTCGTAGATTGAGCGGCCGGTAATATCTTTACCAAGTGCTACAAGTAGAGGTTTGTCAGAGTCTGTGAACTCACTGTCACCAAGCATGGAACCGAGGCCCACAATACTCTTAGCAGTGTTTGGCACTTCAATGCCCACAAGAGACTTACCGGGAATTGGCGCCTCGATGCGCACAGGGTGAGCAGCTAGAGCGAGTTCAAGGTTGTTTTGAAGACCTAAGATTTTAGAAAGTTTTACTCCTTCAGCCGGCTTCAATGCATAACGAGTGACGGAAGGACCGATAGAGATCTCATCCATCTCAACGATGATGCCGAAGTTCTGGAGAGTTCTCTTAATGAGATTCGCATTGGCCTTGATGTCTCCCACACCAGGCTTACCACGGTCGTTATCAAGCAGATCAAGTGGGGGAGGAGTCCAGAGTTTGCCACTCCTACGAACCATAAGTGGTTTGAAGCCGTCGCCATCATCCTTCTTAGCCTTCATCGGCATTGGAGCCATGGCTGGTTCATGCATGCGAGCCTCTTGCTCCTTCTCAATCTTCTCTACCACTCTGTCGAGAGCGGCGTCACTTCCCATTTCCTCCATCTTCTTGCCAGTGAGCTTATTCCAAAGTTGGAAGATATTAAATCGTAGATTGATATCAAAGATGATGAGGACTGCGATGACCATGAGCGCCACTAAGAGCACTGTACTCAAATAGACGTCAAAGAGGGAAATAAGCGGTTTAGAAAGGAGTTCACCAGCCACCCCACCCTTACTAGAAATGAGGTTCACTAAGCCCAGAGCCGAGATGAAGAGGAGGCCAGAACCCACGAGTTGTGGACCGGCCACACTCTTCTCCCTCTCATGTATAAAGGAGATGGAGAGAATTACCGATACTATAGGCAAGAGATAGTAACCAATGCCGAAGAGGTAGTAGAGGAGGCGGTAAGCAGCTGCCCCCACTTGGCCCGCCATATCGAAGGCTCCAAGCATGAGGAAGATCGCTACTACGAAGGCAAGGATACCAATAATGGTATTGGTGGTCTCCTTGGAAGCAAACTTCAAAAGCGCCAAGTCAGAGGAGTCGAAATCTTCGTGATTTTTCTTCGCTTTTCTAGCCATAAGGATTTTCTTAATAATAGCATGAGAGCTATACACAGTTTACTTCTAAAATTCTATTGCAAATTATGTCCCTGAGCTCCATAATGGACGGGACTTGCAATAAAGGACAAAGTATGGCAGAGTAAAGGACAATCAAAAAGACAAGGGGATCTAAGTCCTTGAGAATAAAAAGACATGTCCGATAATATACAAAAACCTTCTAAGTTCGCTTCCGCACTATATTTGCTATCTAATTTCTTCCCTGAACAGGAACCTTTGAAGTGGCGACTACGAACACTGGCGTCCGATATGGTCTCTCTTGGACTGTCTCTTATGGGTCAAACTTTCAAAGAAAGGGAAGCCGCTCGCATGGAAATAAGAGTCGTTACCCTGGAGATCATGTCTCTTATGGAGGTAGCTAAGAATGCTGGACTCATCTCGAGCGTAAACTACGAACTCTTGAACGAAGAGTTTAAGAAATATTTAGAATCTCTTGGGTTCCCTCAAGGGTTGGAGAGTCAACAGGGTCAAGCGGTACTTTCCCGAAGCTTCTTCGTCTCCGAAACAGAAGCTCCTAAGCCAGCAGAAGTTATAAAAGACAAAACTCCAGAATATCTCCCAGAGCCAAAAGCATTAAAGACATATCCTAAAAATGAGGTTAAAGAAAGACCTCTAAAGGACTTCGGCGCTGTGTCTGTGAAGAAGAATAGTAGGCAAAGTATCATCATCGGCCTCCTTAAGCGCAAGAAAGAAATCATGATAAAGGACGTCTCCCCACTTATAAGCGGCTGTAGCGAAAAGACCATCCAGAGAGAACTCCTAGCTATGGTACAAGCCGGTATCCTCCTTAAGACAGGTGAGAAACGCTGGAGCCGCTATTCCCTTGCATAAAGGCCATAAAAACGGTAATATATTGGCTATCCACAGTACATTTTGTACTTGGGAAGAAATCCCTTATAATCTAAGGGTGTGCAGGAATTAACAGACAACCGGATGCCCATTGGGGCCTCCGGTCTTGCCAGCAAAGGCTTATCCGTTGTTGGCAAATTAGCAGACGCAAGTGTCACCCTACAATTTAGAAATTATTGGGAAGCACTAGCGCATTAGAATAAATTAACAAATGATTAGAACAAAAATGGCAAAGATCGCTGCCCTCACAGTCGGCATGACCTTCGTCTTCGGCCTCGCAGCTAACACTGCAAGCGCTCAGACAGTCGCTGATATTCAGGCACAGATCAATGCTCTCATGGCTCAGCTCGCCGCCCTCTCCGGAGGTTCAACTGTATCTGGCTCCTTTACACAGGACCTTACAGTAGGCAGCACTGGTTCACAGGTAGTTGCTCTTCAGCAAATGCTTGTGGCTCAAGGCCACCTCTCTATGCCAGCTGGCGTAGCGATGGGTTACTTCGGTTCTCTTACTAAGGCAGCAGTCGCCCGATGGCAAGCATCTGTTGGCATTTCGCCAGCAGCTGGTTACTTCGGTCCGATTTCTCGCGCAAGGGTTAACGGTATGGGTGGTACTGTTCCAGGTACTACTGTTGGTGGTTCTACTTCTGGTGGTGTTATCACTACTCCAGGTGTTGAAGGAACCCTCACCGTTTCGAAGAATCCTTCCCCAGCTTCTGGCGTGAAGGTCTACGAAGGTGATACCAAGAAGGCTGTCCTCGGCATCAAGCTTGAGGCTAAGACTTCTGACATCAAGGTTGAGCGCATTAAGCTCGATCTCGATGAGACAGGTAACACCGCAACTGCGGACTCTGCTTTCTACAACAAGGTTGCTTCGAGGATCTACGTCATGGACGGTTCAACCGTTCTTGGCTCAGCAGATCTTAACTCGAGCACTGTAGTTGATGAGAGTGGTGAAATCTCTATTACTATTTCTGGCTTCGGTTACGTTGTTCCTAAGGACTCAACACGAGTTCTTACCATCGCAGTCGATGCTAAGAGTAGTTGGGATGCTGCCTACGACGGCGACACTTGGACTGTTGGCGTTGCTACAGACGGTGTTCGTGGCGTAGACGGTGCTGGCGTTAACCAGTACGGTCCTTCTGCATCTGGTGCTTTCTTGAACACCTTCACTTCTGAAGGCGAACTCGCAGAGAGCGCAACCCTCGCAATTGCTACTGCCTCTGACAGTCCTGTCACTGGTCAGAACATTGCTTCTCAGGGTTCCGGTGAGAACGAACTCGATGGTCTTACTGTCTTGAAGTTCACTGCTCGCGCAGAAAAGGATGATGTCACCATCACTGATGCTGTCGTCTCCATTACTCGCGGTGGTGCAGGTGTTGCTACTGCAACTACAGCTTACCTCTACGATGGTTCAACCCTCGTAGGTTCTGCTACAGTTGCTGGTACATCAGCTACGGCTATGTCCGCAACCTTCTCTGACATTGACTACTTAGTTCCAGTCAATACCACAAAGACTCTTACAGTCAAGTTGGACATTGATTCAGCTGCAGCTGCTGCAGACACATTCTTAGCTTCTGTTGCCGCTACAACCGGTATCACAGCTGAGAGGTCTACTGGCGATGCTGTTTCTGAAACCGGTTCTGCAACTGGCGAAACCCAGTACGTCAGAAACGCTGGTCCTATCTTCACCTTGAAGTCAGCAAATGTTACCTACACACCAGCCCAGGGCGGCGTTTCAGCTGCTACCTCGACTGCTAAGGCAACATTCGTAATCGGTATTACTGCAGTCGGAGGCGACATCGTCTTCGGTACTCAGTCCGCTTCCTCGACATTCAACATTGCTACCTTCAAGGGTAGTACCAAGACTGTCTTCGTAAACGGTTCGACTACGAACTTCGTGATCCCTTCAAGTGGTGTTATTACAACTGGTCTTCTCTCAACCGATGCCTTCAAGCTCGCTGAGAACCAGAGTGTAGACGTCACTGTTGACGTGATCTTCCCAGGCAGATTGACAACCGGTGCATTACTCTCTACTGACGCCTACTCATGGGGTGTACAGAGTATCCTCTGGTCTAACTCAGCTTCCCCTTACTCCTTACAGGAGAGCAACTTCATGGATAACAAGACATCATGGAGGACATCTTCGATCACACTTCCGTAAGCGTAAGGCTACTGAAGAACTCCAAACTGGCTTAGGCTAGTGAGGAAACAAAAAGCCGCCCGTTGGGGCGGCTTTTTGCTGTTAGTAAGGTTTATCAAGCACCTGCTTGCACCAAGTAGCTTTAGCGGAGGGGTGTGGATAACTTTTTAGCAGGGTAGGGGAAAGAGTTCTAAAATAGAGGTATGAGGTATTTCGATAAAGCATTCTTCAAGTTTCTCTTCGGCTTCTTGTGCCTAGTCTCTATAAGCATTGGAGTACTAGCCTATGCCCGCACGTATCTATAAAACATCGCTGGCCCCCCTCTTCCTCCTTGCGCTATTTCCCAATCCCCTTCACGCCGACGTAGCGAAAGTATCCTTCACCACCGATCCTCAAACGATTAAACCCTTGCTATAACTAATTAAAGGTCTATATTGAAATACATGATTAAAACCATGACAAGGCTTTTTATCCTCATATTTTTAGTATTGATTGTTGTTCCCCAAGCTGTTTCGGCAGTTCATGTAAATGGATTCCTCCCC
>JAIFWL010000059.1 GCA_019661845.1 Candidatus Parcubacteria bacterium | reverse complement strand
AGGGGACGAAGATGTTTACTCTCCTTTCAATAACATCTTTCAAGGATTCCATAGCACCAGTTCTGTCAGTTACCTTAGAGGTATCGGCGCGGTACACAAGCTCTGTCCCACCCACCAAGTCGAGGCCGAACTTGAACGGGAACTTAGCATTAGGACCCTTCTGTACACTTAAAAAGTACCACCCAAGTAAGGCGAAGAAGGCGAGGAGGATGAGGGAGAACCAGATATGCTTTTTACCAGTCATTGGGGCCTAATTTAACAGATTAGTAGCTCTACGGCAACCTATCTACCCGAGATCGAGACAAAGGTTTTCAAGGTTCTCAAGGCGATCTTGAGGTCAAGGAGGAAGGAGCGGTTCTTAATATAATAGAGGTCATAAGAGAGTTTGTTCTTGGTTTCCTCAGTATCCACGCCATGATGTGGGTGAAGATCATGGTAAATCTGCGCCCAACCAGAGAGCCCCGGACGCACCAAGTGGCGTACATTGTAGTAAGCGATCTCTTCGCTATAACGCTTGGCGAGGACAGGTAGTTCTGGACGTGGACCTATGAGTGACAAGTCACCCTTGAGCACATTCCAGAGTTGTGGCAACTCATCTATCCTGCTTTTACGTAGAAACTTCCCAACCTTCGTAACAACATTTGGTACAGCATCATCTCCGTAGTGGCCCTTGTCATCACGCGACATGGTACGGAACTTCAAGATCTTAATAAGTCGGTTCCTCTCACCTACTCGCTCTTGAGAGATAAATATCTTTCCTCCATCATCGAGCTTGATAGCCAAGATGACAAACGGAGCGAGTATAAGTGAAGGAATGAGCAAGAGGAAAGAGAGCGAGATATCCATGAGGCGCTTCAGGGCATCATATGCTGCACGTGGTGAGGTGGAAATATTTTCCAGGAACCAGTTGTAGCGCAGGAGTGAGAGTGGCACTCGGTCGAAGATGTCTTCATAAATCTTGTGCATGTCGATGAAACTCACTTTAGAGAAGATGAGACTGTATAAGTGTGGCAAGACCGGTTCCACATTCTCATGTGAGAGATCGATAGCGATAATAGATACGTCTTTAGAATAGATCTCGGCCATAATCTCATCCCAGAAGCCGTTCTCATCAGAGCGACTAAGGTCGACAGAGGAAACGAAGTGAATGTTGTAGATGGGATTGTTATTTACTTCGTTATAGAGCGTCTTCATCTCTTCGTCTGAACCAATGAGGATAGCGTTATTGGCCTGAGCGTGACGAATGAAGAAGTATCCATACACCCTCCAGCCTAAGATAAGGGCGAATGACACAATGAGATAGATGAAGAGAATCGTCTTAGGAGTAATGCCGAAGAGTGGCACAAGGTAGAAGAAGGCTACTGCCAAGCCGGAGTTCGTAAGCTGAGTTTGAGCAAGTACACTTGGCAAGCGGCTCTTAAGGATGACCGTATGCTTCTCATAAAGCCCCGCGATATAGAAGACTAGAATCCACGCTAGGAAGAGTAAGCTGAATGGCGCTAAGTGGGTGTAGAAAAGCTCTTTAGAAGGCAGCTCTCTAGTACGAATAAGAAGCGTAAGCCATAGCGAGGCTACGAAGACGGCGAGGTCTCCTACCAAGAGCACCCAGGGCTCCTTTCTCTTAAAGAAACTCATAATTAGCTATTATACCACAATTCTATTATAATGGCCATATCTCAATGAAGATTCTATACGGCATTACCAAGAGCAATATGGGGGGTGCGCAACGCTATGTTTTAGACTTAGCTACAGAGGCCAAGAAAGCTGGACATGATGTGGCTGTACTCTGCGGAGGTGAAGGTGCACTAGTTCATAAGTTAAAGGAAGAAGGAATAAGAGTGATTGGTATAAAAAGAATGCAGAGAGACATTTCCCTTATTGATGAATTACATTCATTCTACTTCATCCTTCGAACTCTTATAGCAGAGAAGCCGGATGTCTTTCATACAAATAGTTCAAAGATGGGAGGGCTTGGAAACTTAGCAGCTCGTTTGGCTGGAATAAAGAAAATTATTTTTACTGCGCATGGTTGGGCCTTTAATGAATCATGGAGACCAGTTTGGCAAAAGGCTGTTATAAAAGTTGGCTACTGGCCTATGATTGCACTCTCCCATAAAACTATTTGTGTTTCTAAAAAAACTTTAGAGCAGATTGATGCCTGGCCATTTATCAAGAATAAGCTCGTCGTTATATATATTTGTATAAAACCTTTCGACCTTATGAGACGTGAGGGTAATGGCTTCGTTGTAGGTTGTATCGCCGAACTCCACAAGATTAAGGGACTCGACGTGCTCTTACTCGCTTGGGCTGAATTTATAAAGAAGCACAGAGAAGCGAAGCTTGTGATAATGGGTGAGGGTGAAGAACATAAGGAACTTAAAACTCTCGCGCAAGAACTTAGTATCTCTAATTCCGTATCATTTGCGGGTCAGGTAGATAATGCTCGTGCTCACCTACTCGATTTCGACATATTCGTCCTCCCTTCTCGTTCAGAAAACTTGCCTTACGTTATCCTTGAAGCTGGGCTTGCGAAGCTTCCCGTAATTGCCTCTCGAGTAGGTGGCATTCTGGAAGTTATCGAAACTGGATTAAGCGGCATTTTAGTTGAGCCAGAGAATTACCAGGAAATATTCTCAAGCCTGCTCCTCCTTGCAGACGACAAGGTCTTACGTGATCGCCTTGGTGAAGCACTCTATAATACTGTCTCGACAAAATTCTCTTTAGATAAAATGTCTCAAGAAACTTTCAAACTATACTCATCCCATTAGAAGTAAGATGCCTTGAGGCATCTGCCGAAACATGCGTTTCGGACTTCTAACGGGACTCACGATAAGCGAGGTCCTTGAGAGTGCTTCTTCATACTACTTAGCACACCGAGAGCGAACCACTCTGTGAGTAAGTGCGAACCGCCGTAACTTCTC
>JAIFWL010000058.1 GCA_019661845.1 Candidatus Parcubacteria bacterium | reverse complement strand
GTTTCCACTCGTCGTCCGTCGTTCGCTCGTCGTTCGTCCGCTCATCGTTCGTTCGTTGGCCACCGGGGTGTCGCAATGCGCGGCACCCCACTTTATTTATGGAGAGTGAATCAAAAAAGCCCCTCTTCGGGGCTTTTTTGATTTTTACTTCTTGCCGACCCTTCTACGATTCACGATAAACTTGTTTGAATACTTCTTTGTCCTGCGAGACTTCTGACCCTTGCCAGTAGGCTTGCCGTAAGTAGAGATAGCGCGGCGGCGACCACGACCCTGTCTGCCTTCACCTCCTCCGTGTGGGTGGTCTACTGGGTTCATGGCAGTACCACGGACAGTTGGGCGGATACCAAGCCAGCGACTTCGTCCGGCCTTACCAAGCGAGACTAGACGATTCTCATTGTTTGAAACTTCACCTACTGAGGCCCAAGCATTGGCTGGAACCTTCCTCACTTCAGTTGAAGGGAGCTTCACATCTACATAACCACCATCCTTAGCGAGCACTTCTGCATAGTCTCCACCAGAGCGAGCGAGCTTAGCACCACCCTTGTGCTTGAGTTCCACATTATAGATAAATGTACCCACAATCATGTTGCCTAGTGGCAAGCGGTTACCCGGAGTTTGAGGCGCCTTATCCGAAACTATAAAGGTGTCGCCAACCTTAGCGGTGTTGTGTAGGAGCACATACCTCTTCTCTCCATCTTTGTATTGCGCCAGACCAATGAAGCCAGAGCGATTTGGATCGTATTCAACAGTCTTAATAGTGAAAGGGATGTCGTACTTGTCATAAACGAAGTCGATATCACGGTGTAGTCTCTTGTGACCACCTCCCTTGTGTCGAGTGGTGATGCGACCAGTGTTATTCCTACCCATAGCACGGCGGAAGCCCTTGGTGAGAGACTTCTCTGGCTCATTGGTCGTCACGAACTGGCGATAGTTAATACCGCTCATATTCCTTCGTGACTTACTTGTAGGCTTGTAGTGTTTCATTAAATTATTTCTATCTTCTCACCCTTCTTCAAGGTGATGTAGGCCTTCTTTACCCCAGCCTTCACTCCCCTCTTACCACGGACGAAGACCTTACTGGCTGGAGTTCTAGCTACACGAATCTTACTTGGAGTAACTTTATAAACTTCTACGATAGATTGCGCAATGCTCTTCTTAGTAGAGTCTGAAGTTACTTCGAAAACGTAAACATTGTTCTTGTCTGCAGAAAGGGCCGCCTTCTCGGTAATGCGAGGACCGCGGAGTACATTCTTTGGCTTGAGGTTAAGATTATTCATAACTATTTCTTAGCCTTCTTATCCTTCTTAGTCTTAGGAAGAGCCTCGAGTGCTACGGCTGGGTTCTCAATCACAATGTATTTGTAAGTGAGGAGAGTAATAGGGTCAAGATTCCTGGCTTCAAGCACCTCCACGTTGCCGAGGTTATTGAAAGCGCGTTCGGTCTCCCTATTCTTACTAGAGAGGACCAGGGCTACAGCATTCTTCTTCTTGCTGAAGATGTGATTGAACCCCTCAATGTTCGATAGTTGAGCGAGAGCAGAGATAGCAAGCTTGGTCTTAGGCTCTGCGAGGACTAAGGAGTCAACGAAGAGAATTTCTGCATCCTTGTGCTTCCTTGAGAGGAGTGAGTAGAGAGCGGCCGCACGCATACCCTTAGTTACAGTGCGTTCATAGTTCTTGTCATTCCTTGGGCCGTGAGTGATACCTCCACCAACCCAGATAGGTGAACGGCTTGAACCGTGACGTGCACGACCAGTACCCTTCTGCTGCCAAGGCTTCTTACCACCACCGCGGACTTCGCCACGGTTCTTAGTATGAGCAACATTCTTCCTTCGAGAGGAGAGGAGAGAGTCTGAAACTTGTTTGACCAAGTCAGCATTCCAGCGTACGCCGAACATGCTCTCCGGGAGAGTGAATGCTCCTGCCTTCTTGCCTTCCAAGTTGTAGACTGATGTTTCCATACTAGTTCTTGATCACGACCTTGCTCCCTCGGCGGCCAGGGACTGCACCCCGAATGTAGATCTCTTGAGTGTCGGCATCAACCTTGATAACTCTAAGGTTCTTTACCGTTACCTTCTGATTACCCATTCTGCCTGCCATCCTCATACCCTTAGCTACCCTACCACCTGCACGACCACCTCCGCCAATGGAGCCAGCCTCACGCTCAGAGTGCTTCTGACCGTGTGAGCGACGACCTCCTTGGAACTTGTGCCTCTTCACTACTCCTTGGAAACCCTTACCCTTGGCAGTGCCGGAGACAGTGACCACTTCCCCTGCTTCGAAAGTGACTGGCTCTGCACCTTCCTTAATCGCTTCCGCGATTAAGAGGGTGACTGGAAAGACCTCTCCGCTTTCGTCGAAGATCTGGGTCATATTCACTTTCTTAGCAAGAATCTTTTTCATTTTTAGATTAATTTCACATCAATGTTTACACCGCTTGGAAGAGACATGTTGGTTAGAGCCTCGATTACCTTACCACTTGGATTAACGATGTCGATGAGTCGCTTGTGTATTCGCATCTCGAACTGTTCTCGCGCATTCTTGTATACGAACGCTGCGCGATTCACCGTATATTTCTTAATCTCTGTTGGTAGAGGTATCGGTCCCTCAATCTGTGCATCGTAGCGGAGAGCCGTGTCGATAATCTGCTTGACTGAGAGGTCAAGAATCTTCGACTCGTAGGCTCTCACTCGGATGCGCAACCTTGAAGTTGCATCCTCTCCGGACTTAGCCTTTTTAGTAGCCTTCTTTTTGGAAGAAGTGGCTTTGGCCATGTTTACTTAATTACCTTAGTTACGACTCCGGCACCTACAGTCTTACCACCCTCGCGGATAGCGAAGCGCTGCTGCTCTTCAAGAGCGACAGGTGCTACGAGCTTCACGGTGAAGGTTGCAGTGTCTCCTGGCATAACCATCTCAACACCTTCTGCTTCC
>JAIFWL010000057.1 GCA_019661845.1 Candidatus Parcubacteria bacterium | reverse complement strand
AGGGGAAAGACTCCTGGCCTTCGAAAGTGCGAGTGGATTCTTGGAATATGGAGAGGAGCTTGGTAATTATTGCAGCCATAGTTTGAGAGGTGAGAGGTCAAGGTTCGCGAAGAGGATGAGGCTTGTGCCGAAGAGTATTATAGCGCCGAGGAAGAAGGCGGCAGCAAGTCTCTTAGGCTGAACTCCAACACCGAAGCGAGTGAGGTGGTAGAGGATGAGGAAAGCGACACCCCAGAAGGCGAGGTAGATAAGCCCGATAAGAATATTGAAAGCTACTTCCACTCTCTAATAGTAACATCATTCTTGTCCACCCTCAGGGATTCGAACCCCGAACCAATCGCGTATAAGGCGACTGCTCTACCGTTGAGCTAAGGGTGGTAGAGACAATATATCAGCTTTACGCAAACTTTCTAGCGGTGCGTCTTAGAAATTTACGGAGTTTGAAGATTTCCATATGGAAGAATGGGGAGAGCCATTCCATAGAACCGAGGAAGATCATCCCGCCGGTGAAGAAGGTGGACTGCTGTACTACTCGCGAAGGGATGTTCACATCGAGGAGTTTCCTTGCGTAGAAGGGGATGAAGCCCACGTTCGTTATGCCAGTTGGATTGCCCGCGAGCTTCCTCAAATGTTCTTCAAGAATAGTGAGCGGGCAATTACCATAGTAAGACCATACGAGAATGATAAGGATAAATACTCCTGCCTCAAGTGGGCGGAATCTCTTGTATCGGAAGCAGAGGAGTAAACCAAGTATGACAGCAAGCAACGTAGCGAAATGGAGTACTGCTGTCGCATCAGCCCAGAAGTTGTAATTCATAACACGAATTATAACGAATTTGATCGAATGTCGCGAATGATTCGTATCATTCGATCTTATTCGCGTAGATTCGCGTTATTCGAAATGTATTTTGTGAGATGTGGATTCGAGGCGCTTATTCAATATGGGATGTTGAATAAGTTGAGGATCAAGCTCGATAATTTTCGTGGCTTCAGTTCGAGCGGCTTCAACCATTTTAATATTCTTCACTGCTTCCATGCCGAGGTCAGAGATGCCCCATTGCTTAGTGCCAGAGAGTTCTCCAGCGCCGCGTTGTGCAAGGTCGAACTCTGCGAGTTCGAAGCCATTCTTAGCAGTCTTTAGTGCTTGTAAACGGTCCAGTGCCTTAGGAGATTTACTTTCGGCGAAGACGAAGCAGTACGGCTGGTGTGTGCCACGAAGCACTCGACCGCGGAGCTGGTGGAGTTGCGAGAGGCCGAAGCGTTCTCCTCCTTCGATGATGATGAGTGAGGCATTCTCCACATTTACTCCCACTTCAACTACCGACGTAGCGACTAGGATATCAATCTTCTTACTTTTGAAATCCAACATGGCGCGCTCCTTCTCATCTGGTGTCATCTTGGAATGTAAGATGCCGATGTTGTATTGCTGGAAAACTTCTTTCTTCAATCTCTCTGCTTCTTGCTTTACTGACTTGGCTTGGACGGCACCTTCTTTGTTTGGATCTGGTTCATCGATGCGCGGACAAATGACGTAGAGTTGTCGACCAGCTTCTAACTCTTCACGAATCTTGTTGTAGGTTGTTGGTCGTTGGTTGTAAGTTACAATTTCAGTAATAATCTTCTTCCTCCCCGCTGGCATTTGGTCCAATAGTGTAAGATCCAGATCACCGTAGAGAGTTAAGGCAAGAGTTCGAGGTATTGGAGTGGCTGTCATCGAGAGTAAGTGAGGGATGATGTCATTCTTCGTTACGAGCTTCTGCCTCTGGGCGGTGCCGAAGCGGTGTTGCTCGTCGACCACGACTAGAGCGAGGTGTTTGAACTTCACGCTCTTCTGAATAAGCGCATGAGTGCCTATGAGGACCGCCACTTCGCCACTTGCTACCCACTTAAGGAGTTGTGCTCGTGAGATGTCGGTCCAACCGTTTGGATTAACTTTCGAAGGGAACTTCCTACAACCACTTCCAGTAATGAGAGCAACATTTACCGAGAGATTCCCTCTGGGAGAGGGAATCTCAGAAAAATATTTTATAAATGACTCGAAGTGTTGCTGGGCCAAGATCTCTGTCGGAGCCATGTATGCAGTCTGGAGAGTGCCGAAGTCCTGACCCTTGGGTTTGGAAGTAGCGGCAGCATAAGCAGCCACTGCGGCGACAGCGGTCTTACCAGAGCCCACATCACCCTCAAGCAAGCGACTCATGGGGTAACCCTTTTTGAAATCTTCTAGGATCGCCTTAACAGCGCGATTCTGCGCCGCTGTGGCAGAGAAGGGGAACCGTTCCACAAACTTATTAATATCATAAGCCTCCTTCTCAATGATAAATGCGGCTCGCTCCTTAAACTCGTGACGAGTGCGTTGCCTCTCGAGCTGGATCATAAATATTTCTTCGAAGGAGAAACGCTTACGAGCAGCCTCGGCATCATTTTTATTCTTAGGAGTATGAATCCAAAAGAGAGCAGTTTTAAGAGAGGGGAGATTATACTTTTTTAAAATTTTTTCTGGTATTGGGTCAGCGAGTGTGTCAAAGGTGCCCTTTGACATGATCTTTTGCATGGCATGATAGAGCCAGTTAGAAGTGATGCCTCGTGTTTCGGGATAGACAGGGTATAGAGTGTGAGCAATGCCAGGAGTAAATAAATCTGGAGCGGGTTCGATCTTGGGGTTTGAGAAGTATAATTTCCCATCCTTGCCACTTGGCTTACCTTCGACTCGTACTGTGGCACCCTCGCTAATCATCTTCGCAAGGTAAGCTTGGTGGAACCAGATGATCTTAATCTTCCCACTCGTGTCCTCGAGAATGCCTTCAGCCATAGGGATGCGACTCCTAAAACCTTTCTTAGTCTTAAGTCCTGAAATAGTGCCGAATGTTACCGCAGGTTTACCTGCTTCAAGTTCTCTTATGCTCGTAACATCTGCAGTGTCGCCGTACGAACGGGGGAAATAGTATAGAAGGTCCTCAATAGTATTGAGCTTCAAGCGTGCTCCCC
>JAIFWL010000056.1 GCA_019661845.1 Candidatus Parcubacteria bacterium | reverse complement strand
GATACGAGACTTCTTAGGGAAGAGGAAATTAAGTAAATGAGAAAGAAATCTCATAACCTGATTGTGATATTATAAACCTATATGGCGTTGTTCTCTAATATTTTTAAGAAGGATGATCCTAGGGCTCTCGGTGTAGATATTGGCTCTTCAGCCATTAAGATCGTGCAACTAAGGAAGAAGAATGGCCAAGCCGTGCTCGAGACTTACGGGGAGCTCGCTCTCGGCCCTTATGCTGGAGTAACTATTGGCCAGGCAGTGCAACTCCCGCCCGACAAACTCTCTACAGCCTTAAGCGACCTTATGAAGGAGAAGGAGGTCAATGTCACAACGCGTAGGTGCGGGGTCTCAATCCCATTCTCTTCCTCGCTCATGTCGGTAATTGAGATGCCGGAGGTGAGTTTGAAGCAGCTCGCTGTCATGGTCCCTATTGAAGCGAGGAAGTACATTCCAGTTCCTATCGCCGAAGTAACTCTAGACTGGTCTGTCATTCCTAAGAGTCAGCTTAAGATAGAGGAGGAAGATGCCAATGACTCTATGCCTATTAAGGCCGTGCCGAAGATGGAGGTTCTTACTGTCGCTATTCATAAGCAGACGCTCTCGCATTATCAAGACATCATCACTACCGCTGGACTTGAGCCAGGCTTCTTCGAGATAGAGATTTTCTCCACTATGCGCTCGGTCCTTGATCAGGGATTGAAACCGATGATGATCATGGACATGGGTGCGGCTTCGACCAAGCTCTACATCATGGAGCGGGGGATTGTACGCGCTTCGCACACTATTAACCGCGGCTCGCAAGACATTACCAGCACTCTCTCACGCTCACTCGGCATGACGCCAGAGCAAGCCGAGATCTTGAAGAGGAGTGTCGGTGCCTCTGGAGAGGATCCTAAGGTGACTGAGGCTATTCTTCTAGTCCTAGACTACATCTTCGCCGAGGTAAACAGCGTTCTGGTCGCCTTCGAGAAGAAACATAATCAAACAGTGGCGAAAGCCATTCTCGTCGGCGGTGGTTCTGCACTTAAGGGTCTCGCCAACTTAGCTAAAGATAGTTTCAAAACTGAGGTTGAAGCTGGTATGCCATTCAATAAAGTGGCGGCACCAGCTTTCTTAGAAAATATTTTGAAAGAAACTGGGCCGGAATTCGCAGTGGCCATAGGACTTGCACTGCGCAAACTCGCCGATGAAGGTTAAGTGTAAAGTTATAAACACTTTAAGTTCTTCGAAGAGTGAAATCTGTTCTATAATTAAATAGCGTGGAACCACAATTTCAATCATCGTTCATTCCTAAGGGCCCAGCAGGCGCGGGTCTCCCTGCTTATGCAGGAGGAACTCCTAAACAAAGAAATTTACTAGGAGTCATTGGTGGTGCCGCCTTCACTATCTCGGTCCTCTTGGCAGTAGGTGCTTTCGGCTACCAGTTCTACCTTAAGTACACTATTGCTCAGATGGAAACACAGCTTGAAGAGGGGACCAAGAATCTTGATGAGAGCTCAATACAAGAGATTACCAACCTCGACAGCCGCATCATCTCGGCAAGCGAGCTTATCAATAACCACCTTATCCTCTCGCCACTCTTCCGCGCTCTCGAGGAGAACACTCTCCGCTCAGTGCGCCTCACCAAGTTCAACTTTACGAAGAGTGACATGGGGTTAGTGGTCAATATGGATGGAGAGGCTAGTAGTTATGCTGCTCTAGCACTCCAAGCAGATAATTTCAAAAGCATTCCCATGTTTAAGAACCCAACCTTCTCTGATTTACAACTCGATGATAAGGGCAATGTGAAGTTCACCTTCAGAGCGGGAGTGGATTCCACGGGCCTTTCTTACCAGACTGATATCAGTAACCTTGTAGCGCCTACTGCTTCTACTACGGTAGACACTTTCGCAAGCACCACTCCTTCGATAGATAATATCGAAACACCACAATAACTTTTATGAAAAATTCCACCGCCTTTATCCTCATCATCCTCGCCATCGGGCTCTTCTACACCTTCACCCAAGATGCTTATAGCCAAGTGAAGGCACTTCAAGCTTCCGCGAGTGATGAGAGAAATGTTTTAGACAACCTCTCACGCATCACTGAGGCCAAGGATCGTCTCGCCCTTACCTATGGCGGTATTCCTAAGGTAGAGATTGAGCGCTTGGGCAAGATCTTGCCACCTGATGTCGACACTGTAAGACTTGCCTTGGATCTAGACTCTCTAGCTGCGCGACACAATATATCTATCAAGGATGTACACCTGGAACAAAAAGGAAGTCAGGATGCGGGCTCTATAGACTTGGAACAATCTGACACTCCTTATAACAAGGCTCAACTCACTTTCCGCTTCGTGGCTTCTTATCCTAATTTCAGAAGTTTCTTGGGTGACCTAGAGACGAGCTTGCGCATCATGGACGTAGAGTCAGTCTCCTTCACCGCTCCTAGTGATGACAAGGACAAGTTGAATCTCTCTGAGTACCAAGTCACAGTCGAGACTTATTGGCTTAAATAATCACTATGGAAATTATTAATAAAAACAAAGGAGTTATCGCCCTAGCCTTCATCCTGGCTATTGGCTACTTCGCTTACAAGACTTTCTTCCCCGCAACACTAGATGTCAATAAGCCCGCAGCCAATGGTGAACGACTGATCAAGCTCGCAGGCGAGCTCGAGCGAGTGAACTTCGACCAGGAACTCTTCTCTAGCCCTGGATACATCTTCCTCTCAGACTTCAGCGCTGAGGTAGCACCACAACCTGCTGGTCGCACGAACCCATTCAATCCTATTGGGCGAGATTAATATGGCTGAAACTCCTACGAAAAAAAGCTCGATACAGGCAGCGCCAACGAGAGCACTTAAGGATGTCGATATTGCTTCTAAGGTTCTGGAATTTATTCCGGAAGATGCAGCAAGTTACTACAAGGTAGTACCTCTTGGAGTTGTAGATGGTGTGCTTGAAGTGGGTGCGATAAATCCCAATGATCTGGAAGCACGGGATGCGCTGAACTTCATCTCGGCGAAGATTGGTATGCCGTACAAACTCTTCCAGATTACGGAGAATGATTTGAAATTCGTCCCC
>JAIFWL010000055.1 GCA_019661845.1 Candidatus Parcubacteria bacterium | reverse complement strand
AGGGAACTTCAACTTGGGGCTAATAAGGTGGGAGACTATCATTATCGTCGAGTGGTTTTCGACTTCCCTGGATATACCTTGGATGCGAAGGGTGCTTGGCTTCGACTGCGTGATGAGGGAGAGAAGACCACCCTCACTTTCAAGCAACGCCTAGCGAAAGATATTCATTCTATTGTTGGAGATGATGATGGTATGTATGAGAAGGAGACTACAGTAGGTGACTTCGATAGTACTAGGGAAATCCTTCTAAAAACTGGTTTGATAGAGAAGATGTACCAAGAGAACAAGAGGACGAGGTACCTCTTAGATGGAGTTGAATGCGATATAGATAGCTGGCCTCTGCTACCTGATTACTTGGAAATCGAGGGAGAGACTTGGGATAAGGTGTATGCTGTAGCAGAGAGGCTTGGATTTAAGAAAGAGGATGCGAAGATTTGCACAGCGAATCAGATATACAGGCTTCAAGGCTTGGATGATAGGAATTACACCAAACTTACATTTGAAGAACAGGTTGAGAGAACTGAAAATAAATTTTGAGCTGATATGAACCAAGATAACAAGGCTTTAGACAGGACTTATTTTATTGGGGGAGCTCCTCGAATTGGAAAGACTATTCTTTCACTAGCCTTAGCTGAAAAGCTCAGGGGTCATTTTGTTTCTACTGATTCTATACGAAATGCAGCTAAGAAGGCTTGCGGTGATGATAATAGTGATTTATTTATTCTTAACAGAACTGAACATGTCGCAGAAGAAGAATGGTTAAAAGACCATAATGAATTACCAGAAAAAGTTATTGAATATCAGAACCGAGAATCTATAGCCCTTTGGCCTTCTATTGTCTCTTTTTGTAATAGCTTTTGTGAAGATAATGCTATTCATGTTGTCGAAGGAGTAGCCTTGTTGCCCTCACTGGTGGCTCAAATGAAGGATAGGCCAAAGCATATTTTCTATGTTGGTAATACAAGTGAGAAGCACGCTCAGTCTATGCTCGACTTTGCTAAAAATTATCCCCAATGGGATTGGATGGGTTCTTCTGGTTACAGCGAAGGGAAGATTAAAGCTATGGCTAATTTTGTTAGGGAAATGAGTCTATATTTCAAATCGGAAGCCGAGAAGTACGGATTCCCTTATTTTGAAATTAAAGACGATGACTTCGAAGGCTCACTAGATGAGATTTGTAAGTTTATGATGAAGTAATAAACTTTGAATTAATATGGAAAATAAGAGATTAATCTGGCTTGGAGCAGCTATTGGTTCAACTATAGGAAGTTATGTACCAACCTTGTGGGGCGCGGGGATGGTTTCCTTCTCCTCTGTCATCTTGGGTGGAGTGGGTGGGATAGTAGGGATTTATATTTTCTATAAAATAACACGTTAAAGATTCCGCTTAACTTGGGTACAAATTCTACGATCGTAGAATTTGTACCCAAGTTGTGAATTGTAACTTTTCTTTAAGGAGTCACTTGACGGTCATGGATTAAGAATGTATCATCCAGCCGGGTGGTTCCAGATGATTCTGCAACGGGGCATAACAGGCGGGTATCCCACTCGTCCGTTCTTGCGCAGGACCCGTTTAGCTGATAAGTTTGGAGCCACCTATCACACCCGCTTCGCTCAGTACGCTGAGCGGAGTTTTTTGTTGGGAATTATAAGAATCTGGCTTCATTCGTCTTATTTGGTATACTAGCCCAGCTATGACAGCTATTATCGAGACAAAGGATCTAAGGAAGGTCTTTACCCGCGACAGGGGGAAGAGCGAGGTGGTGGCGGTAAAAGGTACTACTTTCGAGGTGGAGCGGGGTGAGGTCTTCGGCTTCCTAGGCCCTAACGGAGCAGGTAAGACCACTACCATGCGCATGCTCTCAACCCTCCTTACTCCTACAAGCGGGAGCGTAAAGATCGCTGGCCTCGACCTCAATGATGGTTCGGAAGAGATAAGGAAGAAGATCGGTTATGTGAGCCAAGTTGGAGGCATGCTTCGTGATGCGACGGGCTTAGAGAACTTAATCTTCCAAGGTCGTCTATATGGCATGAGTGAGAGCCAGGCTCGTGAACGAGCGATGGAACTTGCCAAGTTATTTAATCTTGAAAGTTATATGGAGAGGAAGGTCGGCACTTACTCCGGCGGGCAGAAGCGCATCTTCGACCTCGCATGTGGCATCATTCATAAGCCGGAACTCCTTTTCCTCGACGAGCCTTCAACTGGTCTTGATCCACAGAACCGTGTGCACGTATGGGATCAGGTGAAGAAGCTCCACGAGCAGGGAACTACCATCTTCCTCACCACTCACTATCTTGAAGAGGCCGATGCTCTCTCTGACAGAGTGGCTATTATGGATAAGGGTGAGGTTATCGCAATAGGTACTCCAAGCGAGTTGAAGGAGAAGTATGGAAGTACTACTCTCGACGACGTCTTCCTCAAAATTACTGGGCACATAATGTGGAATCCAGGCGCATAGAACAATGAAAAGATTATTAACAGAATCATGGGTCATAGGTAAGAATGAGATCCTTATACAAATGAGGAATCCTTTGTGGCTCTTCTTCGGCCTCTTCCAACCTATTGTTTACTTACTCCTCTTCTCACCATTCCTCTCTGGTATTGCTAATGCACCAGGCTTCCCTGCAGAGAATGCTATCCAGTTCTTCGTCCCAGGTCTCCTCATCCTTAACATCCTTTTCGGTTCATCCTTTGCTGGCTTCGGCCTCATCAACCAACTTCGTTCAGGATTTATCGAACGTATTCGTGTTACCCCAATCTCGCGCCTCGCTATTGTGATCGGCCTCATAGTGCGCGCACCAGCAGTCGTCTTGGTTCAGAGTTCGATCCTAGTTATCACGGCCTTCTTCATGGGCTTTAGACTAAGCTTCTGGGGAGCGCACATTCTCGTTATACTCATGATCCTCATCGGCCTTGCTATGTCATCCATCTCTTATACTGTAGCTCTCCTTGCTAAGGATGAAGGTACTCTTGCTGCTATTACGAACTTCTTCACTCTTCCACTCATGCTCCTCTCAGGCATCATGCTACCTATCACCTTCGCTCCGAAACTCATTAGGAGAATTTCCGTCATAGACCCATTCCGCTATGCAGTAGACCCCTTTCTCC
>JAIFWL010000054.1 GCA_019661845.1 Candidatus Parcubacteria bacterium | reverse complement strand
GTTCGTGCTTCAAGGCATTTGGGAGCATGCCAATATATCTACTCCGGCAGATGCCTTCTGGGAAGGGAAGATGCGTGAGTGGTTCTATCTAGAGATAGTCTCCTTAGGTGGGGAAGTGAAGTTCTTTATCTGGGCCTTCCCTCGTTGGAGGAAGATTATTGAGGCTCGTATTTATGCACAGTATCCAGAAGCAGAAGTTTTCGAAGTGGAGGATTATGCCCTAGGCCTACACTATGATCCAGACAAGGTAACTGCTTGGGGAGTGAACACTGCCTTGGTTAAGGCAGATGCCTTTCCCATCAAGACGTATGTTGAATATGAATTAGACGAGAAGGCGGGTGATAAGGAAGATCAGGAGAAGATTATCGATCCTATTACACCAGTCTTAGAATATTTAGGCGGATTAAAGCCTGGTGAAGTTGCAGCAGTACAGATTCTTATCCGTGCTCACGCTAAGGAGAATTATCTCTATGGTCGACTTACTGTTAAGGATGATTGGAGGAAGGGGATTAAGGGTGAGATTGAGAAGATGCTTGAGGAAGAGTCATTGCTCAAGCCTAAGGAGGGAGAGAACCAGAGTTTCCGCTTCCTGAACCTCACCAAGAGCCAGACAGAGGTGGTGGCAGCTATTCAGCGTAATGCAGGTAAGCTTGCCTTCGACACTATGATTAGACTTTTCTACATTGCGCCTAAAGATGCGTACGACAAGACGCGTGGCATCGGTCTCATTGGTTCCATGCGCCAGTTCGGCTCAAGTGAGTTGAATGGTATTAAGCCTAAATTCCCATTCAGCTTCACTCACGCCTGGCAGGATTTCAATGATATTAGAAAGAGGAAGAGGCTCGGCATCCTGGTGGATGCATTTAAGCGCCGTGCCTTCTTCGGTCCGGAGCATCATCACTTGTACGATAAACCATATATTCTAACTACTGAGGAAGTGGCTACCCTCTTCCACTTCCCTGGTTCTGTAGCTACTACTCCAACTCTCTCTCGTGCTCCGTCTAAGAAGGCGGAAGCTCCAGCCAACCTGCCG
Source organism: Candidatus Parcubacteria bacterium (assembly GCA_019661845.1). GTDB lineage: Bacteria > Patescibacteriota > Minisyncoccia > Phycocordibacterales > Zambryskibacteraceae > UBA5004. Next base: position 2,152 of record JAIFWL010000054.1, on the reverse strand, counting down.
ATCTAATGCGACCGACCACGAACTACCAGAATCTACTTATACTTGCGATCGGACTTGTGCTGGTGTGTGCTACATGGTTCTTCATGCCGCCGAGTAATTTCCCCATAGAGACAACAATCAATGTGCCTCAGGGGGAAGGCCTTTTTTCTTTAGGAGAGAATTTACATAAAGAGCATGTGATACGCTCAACCCTCTTGTTCCGTATTGTAACTACACTCCTGGGTGGTGAGCGAGATATGAAAGCGGGGGAATACTACCTCGCTAAGCCTCAGAATCTTCTGACCGTGGTGTGGCGTATTGCTCACGGCAAGTATGAAGTAGATACGGTGAAGATTACGGTGCCAGAGGGGTTCACAGTGGAGAAGATTTCAAAACTTTTTGATAAACGTTTTAAAACATTTAGTCATCAAACTTTCGAACGTGTTGCACCTGAAGGATATTTATTCCCCGACACTTACTTCGTACCAGTTACGGCTACAGCCTCGAGCACTATTAACTTGATGCGAGAGAACTTCATTAGGAGGATTTTCCCTATTATGCCGGAGGTTGAAGCTTCGAAGAAGAGTTTAGAAGACATTATCACCATGGCTTCACTCATCGAAGCAGAGGCTAAGACTGAGCAGGACCGACTCATGGTGTCGGACATTCTCTGGAAGCGGTTGAAGATAGGTATGCCACTACAAGTAGATTCGGAAATGGGGACATATGAGTTCGCAGGCTTGCCAGACAAACCTATCAATAATCCCGGGCTCTTAAGTATCGAAGCATCTCTCCACCCAACCACTACTCCATACCTCTACTTCTTGACAGGTAAAGATGGAAACATGCATTATGCCAAGACATTTGATGAACACGTCAGGAACAAAGAAAAATATCTCCGATAAAGGCAGGGTCTTCGTCGGGCTTTCGGGTGGAGTAGACTCAGCTGTTTCAGCAGCTTTGCTTAAGGAGCAGGGTTATGACGTCACAGGTGTATTTATCAAGGCGTGGCAGCCGGACTGGATGGTATGCACTTGGCGAGAGGAGAGGCGAGATGCGATGCGAGTGGCTCTCGCCCTCGACATTCCATTCCTCTTCCTCGATATGGAGAAGGAATACAAGCAGGGAGTGGTGGACAAGATGATTGCTGAATACAAGGCCAACAGGACGCCGAATCCGGATGTGCTGTGTAATAGGGAGATCAAGTTTGGCAGTTTCTGGAATAAGGCGAAAGAACTTGGAGCAGATTTTATAGCGACTGGTCATTATGCTAAGGTTTTTTCTAAACAACATTCTCTCGCGCTGTATGAAAGCAAAGATAAAGAGAAGGATCAATCATATTTCTTATGGACTCTTACACAAGAAGATTTAGAACATACACTATTCCCAGTTGGAGGTTTGGAGAAGAAGGATGTGAGAGAGCTGGCGAAGAAATTTAAATTACCTGTGGCAGAGAAGAAGGATAGTCAGGGAATTTGTTTCCTCGGAGACGTTAGCATGGAGGATTTCCTCTCGCACTACATAGATATTAAGCCAGGTAAGGTGGTAAATACTGATGGGCAAGTCATAGGCACACACAAGGGCCTACCATTCTATACCATTGGCGAGCGACACGGCTTCGAAGTAACGAAGAAGAGTGCTGACAGTAGTCCCTTCTACATTGTGGCTAAGGATGTGAAGACCAATGCACTTGTAGTTTCAAACGATATTGCTGAGATTAAGGATTTATCTCCGCAGAAAGTTGTATTGAAGAATGTTAACTGGATTCATGAACCTCTAGTGCCAGAGCTCACTGCTCGCATTCGCTATCATGGCGGTAAACTGCCTTGCAAACTTTCCCTGGAAGGGAAGAAGCTCGCAGTGGAGTTCACTAACCCAGTACGAGGTCTCGCTCTCGGTCAATCCATTGTCTTCTACTCTGATGAGGAATGTCTCGGTGGGGCAGTAATGGATAGGTTATACTAGAGCTATGTCAGACATATCGATAGTAAAGGCGAACGGCAGACATGAGACATTTGATCCTGAGAAGCTCCGCCTCTCACTCTTAAATGCAGGTACAAGTGAGGAGGTAACTGAAGAGGTGCTTGCACACATCGTCCCGCAGATTAAGGAAGGGATGACGACAGGTGAGATTTATCGTCATGCCTTCGAATACCTCAAGAATATTAATAAG
>JAIFWL010000053.1 GCA_019661845.1 Candidatus Parcubacteria bacterium | reverse complement strand
GGGAAGGAGGATTTTCAGGCCATTCTGGTTTCCTTCGGGAATCTCCAAGAACGTGATGTCCTTAGGGTTCATCATGCGTCGGAGAACTCCAGGCTTGTACTTAAGGTTCTCGTCTTCAGGGTCTTCGGTGCCAGTAAAGAAGCCTGGAGGAGCAATCGTTAAGAGCAACTGCCTCATGGTCATATTCAAAATACGGTCAATAAGCTGCTCGTTGCGCTCCATTTCTTCTACGATGCCGATACCGTAGATAGTTTCAGCACCTCGGAGGTTCCACTGGCCGTACACACAAGAAAGCCTCTTGGAGTTCTGAGGCAACGGCTCCCAAACAACCATAACTCCGTGAATCTCAACGATAAACCAGTCATCATACTGATTCTCGTAGAAGAACAGCTCAGTCATGCCTTTCTTGGTCTCTTTGGCTTCGTTGCTGGTAGTCTGAGAGCCTAGATTAGTGTTGGTGATGCCGTAAATAGTCTCACGGGTGTCTCCACCTTCAGTGACATACTTCATGTTTGGGAACTCTGCCTCTGGGAAAATACGCTTTACGTCTTCGATGTCCCACACTTCACGCCACATCCAGTCTCTCGTTGAGTAAAAGTCTTCTGGCACAGTCTGCTCATCAAGCCATACATTAAAGTTGTTGAGGTTAACATAGGCAACATCATCTACCTTGGTGATTTGCTTTGTCTCGTACACTTTCTTCTCAGCTGCCACTGGTTTAACTGCCTCTGGGTCTTCTGATTCAGGAGCTGAATAGTCCTGCTCAATTCTTTGGAGAAACCTTGCGTCATGCTTGAGGCACTTATGATAAGTTCGACCTACAAACCAGCCTCTCTTGGCCATATTAAAAATAGAAAGCTTGAGCTGCCCCAGCGAGTTGGTGTTCCTCCAGCTAGATTTAGCTAGACCCCTGATAAGCTCTCGGTTGGCAGAGTATCTAGGGTTAGCTTCTTCGAGGGTGATATCAGGGCTTCTGTCTACCAGTAATCCCAACGCTGCCTGAACCTTCCCAAAGGCGTTAGCGATGGCAATAGGAGCTTGGTCAGCATCCAGTTCAGAGGCTGGAATATTGGCTACTCGGTTGAAGTAGTTCGTATCCATGCGCCTCATGAGCATGTCGATATCAAAACCGTACACATTCCTTCGGGAATTAAGAAGCTCACCCTTTCTAAACTGATATTGTCCCCAGACTTTCAACTCGTCGCCAGAGGGCGTATACCCTGCTGCGTTGTTCTTCTCCTTTGGTAAAGGTTTAAGGTTTTTGGAGGTAGCCATTTCAACTCCAATAGTACCACAACAAGATTATTACAACAGCAAGTTAGCCTTGGGGATAACTGGCATTCTGTCGAATCTTGTAACGTGCCTGACGGTTCTTGCTCTTGATAACTGTATTGGCCTGCTCAACCCCTAACTCCTGAATCATTTTGTTGCGTTCGATGTACTGCCTGAGCTTAGCTTGTGCTACTGACTCAGGTTTTTTCATCTTAGGCATGAACTTCAAGCCCTGATAAGCAAGCCCGAGAGCCATAACCCTGTCGTCTTTGTTGTTACCCTCAGCTCCGAAGCCTTGAGAACCTGATTCTTCTGACCTGACGAACGTGTGCATTTCTTTCAAACATTCAGCCGAGTTAACCCTGATATACTCCTCTCTAACAGCTTCTTCGAGGGCATTTACTAGCCTAGGCTTGGTTACCCCAGTAGTGCGCCAACCGATAGCCTCAGATGTCTGCCGAGTGCGCTTATCAATCACTTCTCGGTGGTAAATGTTCATGTACTTGGTCTTGATGTGGTCTACGAAAGAGATACCAGACGAGTTAATCTCAGGCACGATAAAAGCGTTGTTGTAGTATTTCGCAATAGCGATAGCCAGCCCTCCCAGCTCATCTGGCTTGATGTTTGGCATGGCATATTCGGCTGCCTGCTCGCCTGTGTGAGCGTTTAAGACCTGAATGACGGCATTGTCGCCCCCACCTCCCTCAGAAGTGTCTACACCCATCACATAGCGAAACCCAACCAGCGGATACTCGTAAATCATTAAATCTCCCCACTTTCGGTCAATAGGGTTCATCGTTGGGTGCTTCGCAAGGTCTTGGGAGTTAAATACTCCTCTGCCTGAAGCAATGAACGCCTCAATATCGGTGCATGGGTATTCTTGCTTCACCAGTTCTTTGTGGCGTCTCACCTTTCCGATGTAGAAAGCGAACTTCTCCAAAGACAGATTAAACCTGCTCTGGACGTCCCTGATAGTGCCATACCTGATAGCCAAAGGTGCATATTCTGCCTCCAGCTCTGCCAGTGTTTTGGTAGTTTCTTCCTGATACTCGTCTTCCCACCACCAAGGGTAAAAAAGCTTCTGAAACTCTGACTCAGCGTCCACCCATGTGTCATAAGCGTAGTTTCCCATACCGTTGGCAGTCGTCTCGAAGGTGATGCGACCACCTTTAGGCACTGATTCCAGAGTACCAGCCAACATAGCCTCGGCTCGCTCCACGAAGGCCAGCTCTGAGATATGCAGGTTGTGAACGGTCTCTGAGCGAGTGTCCAGCGTAACGTAAATCTTGCTGTCTAGGTCAGGGAAGTATAGCTCGTTACGGTTCTCAAAGGAAACTCTAGGCTTTAAGCTGGCTGGAAGGTTCTCGAAGGCACGTTTAACAATCTCAAAGAGAATCGTCACCTTTTTACCGTGGTGAGCCAAGATAGCAGAGTTCGTGTTGGGTGTGAAAATAGTCTCATCGAGCAAGTCAATTAGGCAGGCAGTAGAAAAACCAATCTGACGGGCTTTCAAGATATAGCTTCTCAACGCTCTCCGAGTGAAAAAGTCCTGCTGGGCTGGCTTCAGCTTCATAGGCACAAGCTTCTGACCTTTGGTCTTAATAAAATACAGGTTATTCAACCTCCAGAGTTTGTTCGCTAGTTTGGCTTCTTCAGGCTTCATACTTTCCTGTGATTATGCGCTCTTAAACGCCTTACTTTGCAGTTAAAGCATCTTGGGCTAGCTTGGCGCATCTTGCGTTCTACCCACTGGCCACAGTTGGGAGTAGCGCACAGTTGCATCCAGTTACCTTTTTCATTCTTGTAATCAGTGTTCTGCATGTGGACATGGGGGGAATCGAACCCCCGTGCTGTAAGGTCTTTGAGAATCATCTACGAGAAATAGGTAGTTTTGAGGGCTACCAACCAAGGGGGCACACTCCAGATTTGTTAAAGAGCTTCTGATTGCTCTG
>JAIFWL010000001.1 GCA_019661845.1 Candidatus Parcubacteria bacterium | reverse complement strand
GAGAGAGGAAGTTCAGGGAGGATACCAGCAAGGGCCTTAGCGAGCATAGTCTTACCTGTGCCAGGCGGACCATACATGGCGACGTTGTGCCCACCTGCTGCGGCTATGAGGAGTCCACGCTTAGCTCTCTCCTGACTCCTGACATCAGCGAAGTCAGTGGGGGTGATGATAATTTCTTTAGAAAGTTTGGTAACTGGCGCCGGTAGTATGGTCTTCCCTACAACCAAGTGTGTGGTCAGGGTTTCTAAATCTGGCACACCGAAAACTTTTATCCCATCTATAAGTGCTGCTTCCTCCACATTCTCTATCGGCACATACAATTCTTTATAACCCTTCTCCTTAGCGAACCTTGCAATAGGTAAGACTCCGCGCACTCTCGTCACTTTCCCATCCAACGATAATTCACCAAGGAAGAGTTTCCCCTCGCTGTTAAAAGAAAGCTCGCCGCTTGCGGCGAGATACGAGAGTGCAATAGCGAGGTCGTAGGAGGTTCCCTCTTTCTTCTGATCCGCAGGAGCGAGGGAGATTATGATCTTATGATTCTTCGCCTTCGGTGATTCGAAGCCGGAATTCTTTATCGCGGCGCTCACTCTGTCGCGCGCTTCCTCGACTGCCTTGTCGGGCAGTCCCACAATATTGAAAGCGTGTAATCCTCGTGAGATATCAGTCTCAACGGAAATGGCATTTACATTCAGGAGATTGGTCTGGGCACTGTAAGCCTTAGAAAAGCTCATTGCCCTTTATTATACAACTAAGCGACGTTCATATGCTCTTTGCAGGTGCGAGCACTAGGGTTGGCGTCAAGGCGGTCGAACTCGATTTCCTTGCCACAGACTTGGCAGGTGCCGTAGACACCGTGCTTAATCTTGTCTAAACCACTTTTAATATCTCGGTAGCGAGTTTCGAGAGTGGTGAGGATAGCCTTGTTGTCCTCGTACTCTTCTATAGAGTCGGCGACAGTGTTCTCATCTGCTTGTGAGGTATCCTTGTCCTCCAGAGATGGCTTAGCTTCCCAGTCAGATGGGTTGTCTGGGTTTACTCGACCCACCTTCTCTAACTCCTTTTCTAAAAGTTTTTTCTCGTTCTCAAGCTTCGTTTTGAAGTGTTCTAAGTCTATAGTCATGGGGTTATTCTATCAGAGGGCAAGATGAGCGCAATCGAGCACTATCTCGACAATTTTTCACGGCTCAAGCGGTCAATCAAGACGCGTAGAGTATCGAGGTCATCGGTAATAATGAGTAAACTGTTATCGAAGAACGAGTACAAGAGCACCGACTGAGCCGGAAGTTCGTCGGTTGTGAGCATGCGCACGTCTTTGTTGCGGGAGGTAACATCTTTAAAGACGGATGTTCCCGTAATCGCTTTCACCAAGCTCGCTTTATCGAACAGTGGTGCCAGGTCCTCTGCCAGAGTCGGCTCCCATGCAAGCATGCCGGCATAAGCGTTCTCAAACGAAGTGAGTTTAATAATGAGGAAGCGGTGCGAGGTTACTCCTCCTGTTGCTCCTAGCATAAAGAGCGGGTCGAAGGCTCTCACCAAGCTCCCTGGTGCCCTACTCCTCAGAGATTTCAAGAACTCTGAAGTAGAAACTAACGTCGCTTCATTGCCAGGTCCCTTCCTTAGAACAATTTGCCGGAGTTCCCCCGTCGGTACTTCCTTAGTAGCATTTAAGAATTTGTCTATGAGCGCTTGCCGAGTGGTAGTAGCGGCTTCGAGATTGACGAGCACTGCTGAGCTGATGAACCTGTTGTTAGGGATAGAAATAGTTGGCGGAGCGGTTTTCTTAAGATAAGTACCATATCCATACCATATACCCATGAGGCCGAAGCCAATAAGGGTGAAGCTCCCAATCATAAAGAGCAGGAATTCCTTCCTCCTCCTCTTCGCATCAGCTTCTTCAAGGTTTGCCTCAAGCGCTTGCGGAGTAGTTCCCATGCGTTTCCTCAGGGCCTCCGTCTGCTGTATAGATACAAGGGATTCTTGCTGCGTGCTTAAAGCGCGTGCAACATCACCTTGGAAGGTGCGGATTTGTCTAAGCTCCGACTGCTCTCCTTGTGACTCTGCCATCACCGCCCATTATAAGATATTTTCGCGGATTCTGGTCTAAGTCGAGGAAGTCATCTGCAATGTCGATGAGTTTCGCCGAAGAAGATTTGCCGAAAGATACTACTTCTACCTGCGTACCGTGAGTGTTTTGTAAATATTCTACGAGTGAGACGAAGTCACCATCACCAGAGATGATAATGATCGTGTCGAGCTTAGGCGCGAGCTTAACTGCGTCCATGGCTAGGTCGATATCCCAGTTGGCCTTCTTAGCACCACCAAGGAAAATTTGTAGAGGCTTCGAACGAATCTCAATACCTACCTTGCCCAGTGCTTCAAAGAAGGCCTTCTCCTCCCCTGTTTCAGTCGAGGCGACGTAGGCGATAGCGCGTACGAGGACACGACCCTCTAAAGCATCTTTGATAATAGCGCCGAAGTTCGCCTTAGCATGATGCAAGTTCTTAGCACTGTGATAAATATTCTGTGTATCAATGAAAATACCTACCCTTTGGGCTTTGTGTTTAATAACTGTCATAAAATTAGGTTCGTTAGCTTTTAAAAGCTTCGAAGCTAGATAAGCTAGGAAGCTGTGTTATTTCTTCAGACCAAGTTTCTTAGCAAGAGCTGAGGCTCTCTTAGGACTCTTCTTTTCCAAATATTTCATGTGCACCTGGCGGTCAGCAACCATGGCTAATAGGCCTCGGCGCGAGTGATTGTCTTTCGCATGCGTCTTAAGGTGTTTTGAAAGTTCCTCGATACGCTTCGATAGTATGGAAATTTGCACTTCAGGAGAGCCAGTGTCCTTGTCGTGGACAGCTACTTCCTTAATGAGCTTCTGCTTTTTGATCTTTGAAATCACGTTATTAATATAGCACACAGATAAGGGCTTTGCAAGCTCCCCTCTTATGGCCCATCTCCTTTGCTATAATATTGTGCGACTATGGCACAGAGTAAAATTCAGCAGTTGAAGCAATCTTTCCTAGAATATTTAGAGATAGAGAAGGGCTCGGCCCTGCGCACTATTGAGAATTACGACCATTATCTCACTAAGATCTTCGCTCAAATGAAGGCCGAAGATGTGAGTGATATCACCGACGACTCTATCCGCGAGTTCCGCTTGTGGCTCAACCGCCAACCTACAAGGAGCAAGGAAACTGTTTCTAAGAAAACGCAAAACTACTACCTCATCGCTCTGCGCGCCTTCCTCAAATATTTAACCAAGCGCGAGATTAAGGCCTTGCCAGCAGATAGGATTGAACTGGCTAAGGTTTCTGCAAGGCAACTCGAGCTCATCACGCCAAACGAACTTGCGCGCTTACTTGATGCACCTAAGGGCAATGATTTGCGAGAGCTCCGTGATAAGGCGATGCTTGAACTCCTCTTCTCTACTGGACTTCGTGTATCAGAACTATGTTCCCTGCCTCGTGATATCAATATTAATTCTGAAGAACTTTCAGTACGCGGTAAGGGTGGGAGGATTCGCGTCGTATTCATATCTGACTCTGCAAGGAAGGCGATAAAGAAATACTTAGATGCGCGTGACGATATGTCCGAAGGATTATTTGTACGACTCGATCCAGATAAAACAAAGAAGAAGAGTAAGAGCGTGTCTGAGAAACGTTATACCGGCAAAGATTTTGAAAACTTAGATCGTCACAGTGTGGAAGCAATAGTGAAACGATATGCAGTTATGTCTGGCATTGGTAAACGAGTGACACCGCATACTATGCGTCACCTCTTCGCCACTGACCTACTGAGTAATGGTGCAGACTTGCGATCTGTCCAAGCAATGTTGGGTCATGCCAATATTTCTACAACGCAAATCTACACACATGTAACGGACAAACAACTACGTGATACGCATAAGAAATTTCATTCTAAGCGAGGGGGTTGACAAGCTTGGTGTATTTGGTAAGATAATAAACGTAATACGGTGCATTCGGAGATGGATCGCTCACAAGGCGGTCCATTCTTCATAAAATTATTCGATCGTATTCGTAATATTCGTATCAATATGTTCGATCTTAAAGTTATCAATTCAGTCCTAAGCGAGCTTGAAGAAGTTCGCGGTATTCCTCGCGCCTCTATCATTGAGGCTATTGAGGCAGCGCTCGCTACTGCTTACAAGAAGGAGTATGGCAAGAAGGGACAGATTATTCGTACCACCTTCGATTTAAATACTGGTGAAACTGAATTCTACCAAGTGAAGATCGTGGTCGATGCTACACGCGTCATCTTAGACGAGAGTGAGGAAGTGGCTGATGATGACACTCGCGAGTACTACAACTCTGAGAAACATATCTTGATTGAAGATGCTCGTAAGATTAAGAAGGATGCTCAACTTGATGAAGAGATCATCTTCCCTATTGAAAGTAAAGGAGAGTACGGACGCATCGCTGCACAAACTGCTAAGCAAGTAATCATGCAGAAGATTCGCGAAGCGGAGAAGACCTCTGTCGTCTCTGAGTTCGGCGCGCGTGAAGGTGAGATTGTAAACGGCACTGTGCAACGTATTGAACGTGGAAACATTTTCGTCGACATGGGTCGTGCAACAGGCCTACTTCCATACGAAGAGCAGATTCCTAGTGAGCGCTTCAGTCAGGGTGAGCGTGTGCGCGCATATCTTTATAGGGTGGAAGAATCTCCACGCGGAGTATTCCTTCGTCTCTCTCGTTCGCATCCGAAATTCTTAGAGAAACTTTTCCAAGCGGAAGCTCCTGAACTTGCTAATGGTGCTGTAGTGGTTAAGGCCATTGCTCGTGAAGCAGGTTACCGTTCTAAGATTGCAGTCTCTGCAGTTGATGCACACATTGATCCAGTAGGAGCAATGGTGGGCCAGCGTGGAGTCAGAGTTTCAACTGTGATGTCTGAACTTCGTGGAGAGAAGATTGATATCATTGAGTGGTCTCCTGAGCCTAAGAAGTTTCTTGAGGAAGCACTCTCCCCTGCTAAGGTCTTAGACATTAAGATCAATGAAGAAGAGAAGTCAGCTACAGTAACTGTGGCCGAAGATCAGCAGTCTCTCGCCATCGGTAAGGGTGGGCAGAATGTGCGCCTCGCTGCTAAGCTAACTGGTTGGAAGATTGATATTAAGTCTGCACAAGGTGAAGAACTTGCAAATGCTGAAGCACCAGTACAGGAATAAATTATTAGTGATAAAATAAAATCATGAATCTCTGGCACGACGTAGAACCTGGATCTAAGGAAGCGATGAATGTCATCGTTGAGATTAATAAGGGTTCGAAGAATAAATACGAAGTCGATAAAAAGACTGGTCTTATCGCTCTTGATCGTGTGATGCACACTGGTCAGGACTACCCTTTCGACTACGGCTTTGTGCCGAAGTCACTTTGGCATGATGGCGATCCTCTCGATGTCATCATTCTTTCTACATATCCATTCGCTCCTGGAGTTATGGTGAGTTGCCGCCCAGTTGCAGTAATGCACATGGTGGATACAGGTGAAGCAGATGAGAAGATTATCGCAGTCCCAGTCAATGATCCTCGTTTCAACAATCTCAAGGATCTCTCAGATATAAATCCCCATACTCTTAAGGAGATTGAACACTTCTGGCTTACGTATAAACAGATTCAAAATAAGGAAGTAAAGATCAATGGCACTAGTGGTAGAGCTGAGGCCGAAGCTTCTTTCGAAGAAGGTTTGAAGTTGTACCAAGAAAAGTTTCCAACTTCTTAAAGTATTTGGGTTATAATACTCGTATACAGTTACGATTGATTACGAGTTAACCCGAATCTAATAAATGAATAGGAAAATACTGTTTACTCTTGCTATCGCTACTTTGCTAGTAGCTTCACCGGTATTGGCTGAGGAGAATCAAGGCAAGCAATCAGGCCCCATGCCTGCAGTGCGAAATATAGATGAATTCCTCAAAAATATGGATGCTAGACAGGCTTCCACCACTAAGAGGATTGAGGTGCTGAAGACCGAGATCAATAAGCGCAAGGCCTCGACCACTATTAAGCGCATCGACATCCAGCAAGATGTAGCTAAGAGGAAGGCAGATCAGACTGCAGCAGTGATGAATGCCACTATCACGAAGCTCGAGGCTATTATCGTAAGGATTGAGGCAAGGATCGCTAAGGTTAAGACTGCTGGGGGTGATACTGGCCTAGCAGAGTCCTTTATATCTGAGGCCAAGCTTCATATCTCTGATGCTAAGACGAGTGTCGCTAAGTTTGCGACCGTAGACCTTACCTCAACCAAGTTCCGAGACAACTTCGAGCAACTTAAACTCATTTCAGTTGAAGTGAAGGAGCACTTACGAGAGGCTCGTCGAGCACTTAAGGATGCGGTGAAGGAGATTCGTATGGGTAGAGGTGGTAATGACGACGATGTAACCGCTTCGCCTCTAGATAATCAACCTAATTAATTACTAAAATGGAACCAAACAACATACCATCCTCTTCTCAGATGCCTCCACAAAATACCTTCGTACCTCCAGTTTCTATGCCTACACCTCCTCCTGTGCCTCCTACTCCACCACCGTTTGTACCCCCAATGCCACCAACTCCACCTCCACCACCACAACCAATGATGCCTCCTACCAACATGATGCCTCCTATGCCTCCAGTTCCTCCGGTTATGCCACAGGCTACAATGCCTCCAAAGCAAGGTAGTTCATTGACGGGAATCTTGGGTGCAATACTTGTACTGGCTATCGTCATTTGTGGGGCACTCTACTTCTGGAGTCAGCGTGCTGTATCCCCTGCTACTGACACTATGCCTACAAGCTTAGAGCAACCTAAGGCTCCAAGTGAGAATGATCAGATTGAGGCTGACATCAACGCTACAGATGTCGACAACCTCGACGCCGAACTCAACGCTTCGTAGAAAATTCTGAAAGAGTTATAAAAAGAAAAATGCCGGAATCGTCCGGCATTTTTTGTAGCACATCTAAGGCTCAGTTACCTCCGTTTGAGCCATGAGGATGTGGCAGGCACGCGCAATGTCATTGAGACAAAAGCGCGCACTTGTGGGGAAGCCGTTGTCGAGCCCAGGGAATTGCTGCCCGACACTCACCCGCCCTCCGTGTCTTTGCACAGCAGCCGCCACATCAGCGACTAACTGCTCATAGACGGGAAGAGTTGGGTCAACCGCAATCCATATCAGTTTCATTACCACCTCGTGTAAGAACTTTCGGGAAACATTTCCCGTCAAAACTCTGAAACGCTTCAGAACTTTGACGGAAGGGCGAACGAATGTTCGCCCGGTACCGGGATGACGCTCCGGTAGACGTTAGCTAACTAGCTGCTATTTTTTCCGCCTCTTGCGAGGTGTTCAAATATCGGCAGGTAGTCGTGTTCGGGGAACTCCACCTTGGACGGTTCGTGAAGTACGAAGCCGTTCTGGACTATGTAGTCGCGCACTCCATAGCCAGTCCGGTTAGCGTACCCACGGCCAAGATGCTCGAATCCCGCTTCCTTGACCCACTTGAGCAGCTCTTCAGCCGTCTCAAATGGCCCAACGTAGATTCCTGGGTCTTTCCTGCCCTTCGGATCAACCCCGAGCTTGTACACGTGAACACAAAGTTTTTGCATGACACTTTTCCTCAAAGAACATGGGACACTATTGTCCCGCCAGAACTTTCAATAAGCTTGAAACCTCTGGTGGGACCCGGTCATTTCTGACCGGGGAGGCGGCGACGTACCTGCTGGATAAGCAGGTAGGAAATCACCGCGGGGAGAGGGGCGACCTGGTAGGCCGCGCGGCGGAGGAGTGGATCCTCCTGGGTCATCGCCACGTAGAGCCAGAGCGCCGCGCCGAGGGCCATCAAGACCGCACCGACCGCCGACAAAACTCTCTTCATCATCTGAATCTCCTCAATGAACAACTGTTTCTGTCTTTCGACTTCATCAGCAGAGATACGCATCTCTGAACAGTTCCCGGATTAAGCCCCGGGTGGCTTTGCGGTCTCGCCCTGATTTATTCAAAACTTGGCTAGAGTTTCGATTCTTCAGGATCCCCGCTCACGAGCGCTGGCCTAGCGGCTCTCTTGCCGACTCATCACTGCGTAGCACGCAGCAATGAACCAAGTAAGATACGCCCCATCACCACATCTGCCCGGCACGGAAGAAAGCCGTCCACTTCTCCAAAATTCGTCAGCTTGCACGAATTTGAAGTCGTAGGCAATCTTCTGCACTTCAGCTTCAACTTCCTTTGGATCCAGACCGATGGATTCCAAAAGAGTTACAAGCTCTGCAGAGTCGCAGTGACAAGCCAGGCACTCACCCGCATCTGGACCCCCGTTTAGCTCAACGAGCTTACGGTAGAGACTTTGCAGTCTCAGTCCAAGCGGAGCAAGCCCGATCTTGTTCGCTTCAGCCATTATCACACCTCCTTTGTTGGCGATATTCCCCCGGAGCCATCCGGAGTACGTTTTGTCTGAAGTAACAATACTTTCTTATTTACTTTCTGTCAAATATTATTTACAATTCAGTCATAAAAATTAAGAAAGATTGTAAAATATGGCTTGTTTATGCTACAATAGTGTTATAAATATATAACACATGGAAAATAAGGAAGTTTTAGAAACCTCTTTACAAGAGATCGGATTGGCCCATGAACAGGCTTTGGTGTATCAGACCTTGCTTAATTTAGGCCCTAGCAAAGCCTTTAAAATCGCCTTTAACTCAGGCATCAAGCGCTCCCTGACGTACAAAATTCTTGGCCAGCTTCAGGATATAGGCCTTATCGAGTCCAAAGAGACTGAGGAAGACAAAGTCCGAACCTTCTTCCCCACCCACCCATCAAGCTTGGAGGCGCTTATAGAGAAGAAGCGTGAAAGTGCCCATGCCGCGAAGTACGCCTTCGACAAGGTGGCCCAGAGCCTTATTTCGGCCTATAACATCGCGAACAAGAAACCTAATGTTCAATTTTTTGAAGGAGATAAGGGTATCCAATATGTATTTGATGACATCATCAAGACGAAATCGGATACTCTACTCTTCCGTTCGTATCTAGATACCTCCAGTGAAAGTATTAATAAGATGCTAGATGAACATAAGGAAAGGAGAAAGAGGTTTGGTCTTGGTATGCGCCTCATTTCATCTCGAGAGCCCACCATAGAGCTTTCTTTACAAGATAAGGAGAATAATATTGCTAGGAAATATCTTCCACAAGATAAATTTGCACTCCCAGCGCAGATAACCGTCTATAGTGATAAGGTTGCCATCACCTCTTATGGGGCGGCTATTGTTACTACCGTAATTGAGAATCCAGAGATAAAAGTTTCATTCTCAGCACTGTTTGAACTCATCTGGTCTCAAGGAGTTGCGCCAGAAGAAATTTTCCGCTAATCTAGCCGCATGACATATCTTATCCCAACAGTTATAGAGAAGAGTCAGTTCGGTGAACGAGCTTATGACATTTACTCTCGCTTACTTCGCGAGCGCATTATCTTCCTCGGAGGTGAGATTGACGATGATTCTGCCAACATTGTTATCGCTCAACTTCTATTCCTCCAGTCTGAGGATCCTAAGAAGGATATTTCCCTCTATATAAACTCCCCTGGCGGTTCTGCTACTGCTACTCTCGCCATGATTGATACCATTAACCACATCAAGCCCGATGTCTCTACTGTATGTGTAGGCATGGCTGCCTCTGGTGGGGCTTGGCTCCTTTCTGCAGGTGCTAAGGGTAAGCGCTTTGCATTGCCTAATGCTGAGATCATGATCCACCAGCCTCTCGGTGGTGCCCAAGGTCAGGCCACTGACATAGAGATTCGCGCTAAGCAGATTCTTAAGCTCCGTGAGAACTTGGCCAAGATGATGAGTAAGAACACAGGCCAATCCCTCCCCCAAGTGCAGAAGGATATCGACCGAGACTTCTTCATGTCTGCAGATGAGGCCAAGAAGTACGGCATTATAGACAAAATCCTCTAATTACAGTATTGTAGGGGTGTTCAATCTTAAAGAATTAACTTAAAAAGTGTCTTGTGCCCACCGCCTGACCGCTCTCTCTGACCCGAGCTACCGTAAATGTCGTTAAAACTAGCGCTACTTTTAGCATTGCTGGCTGCCTCTGCTGGTATCGGCTTTGGTTATTTGCTGCGCCTGCTTATCTCCTTGGGCAAGAAGGGTTCCATGGAGCTCGATATCAAGCAGATGGAACTTCGCTCACAAGAGGAAGCGAAGAACATTATCCTTGAAGCCGAGGAGAAGGCGCAGGAATACCTCGACCGCGTTCAAGCTGAAGCCAAGGAACGGGAGAACCGCCTTAAGAGCGCTGAAGATCGTTTGATAAAGAAAGAGGAATTCCTAGACAAGCGCCAAGTGGATATTGATGAAGAGATAGAGTATGTGAAGAAGCGCGCTGCCGAAGTGCGTGTATTGAAGGAGAAGATTGAGAAGCTAGCCCACGATAAGACTCTTGAGCTCTCTCGCCTATCGCATCTCTCACCAGAGGAGGCACGCACGCAATTGATGAGTGCTATTGAGAAAGATTTTGAAGAAGATTTCCTAGTAAAGATGCAGAAGCTTGAGGCGCAAGCCGGCGAGCGTCTAGATAAGAGAGCGAAGGAGATTCTAGCTACTTCCATTCAACGACTCGCCACCTCAACTGTAAGTGAGATGATGTCTACGACTGTCGACCTCCCAACAGATGACCTGAAGGGTAAGATCATTGGTAAAGAAGGTAGGAATATCAAAGCGTTTGAACGTGCTACAGGTGTAGAAGTGATTGTCGACGATACACCAAATGCCATCGTACTCTCCTCCTTCGACCCAGTGCGTCGTGCAGTGGCGAAGCTTGCACTCGATAACTTGATCGCTGACGGGCGCATCCAGCCAGCGAAGATTGAGGAGTTCGTCACCAAGGCGCAGGAGGAAGTGAATAAGATTATTAAGGATAAGGGTGAGGCTGCCGCACTTCAGTGTGAGATTTATAACTTGGATCCTAAACTCCTCGCTATTCTTGGTCGTCTTCACTTCCGCTCAAGCTATAGTCAGAACGTCCTAGACCACTCTATAGAGATGGCGCACCTTGCGGGCATGATGGCTGAAGAGTTAGGGGCCAATGTGCAGGTTGCTAAGGCCGGTGCCCTCCTCCACGACATAGGTAAGGCGCTAGATCACGAAGTGTCTGGTACTCACGTAGAGATTGGTCGTAGAATTCTCCAGAAGTTTAATGTCTCCGAGGATGTCATCAAGGCCATGCAGGCACATCATGGCGAATATCCATACGAAACGGTTGAATCCATCATCGTTCAGACTGCAGATGCTATCTCTGGCGGCCGGCCTGGAGCTAGGAGGGACAACCTAGACAATTACCTCAAGCGCTTGAGTGAGCTTGAGGCTATAGCTACATCATTTGAAGGGGTGGAGAAGGCATATGCCTTGCAAGCGGGGCGCGAGATCAGAGTTTTTGTCACCCCGGACAAAATCTCTGATCTCGATGCTAAGAAGATGGCGCGAGATATCGCCCTAAGGATAGAGAAAGAGCTCAAATATCCAGGTGAGATCAAGGTGAATGTGATACGAGAGGCCCGCTCGATAGAATTTGCACGATAATTCTCCACTTTTGTCTAGTTGATGCAGGAAAAAATGGCTCATTATATAATCATGGCATGAATTCTAAGGTCCTTAGATTCAAAAGTTATCAATAATTAGCTAGATAATGAACAAGATAGATATCGCGAACGCTGTTCACGGCAAGATTGGCGGTACGAAAGTTCAAGCGGAAGAAGTTGTCGACACTGTCATCGAATCGATCGTCTCCACTTTGAAGAAAGGCGGCGAAGTTTCTATCGCAGGACTTGGCATCTTCTCCACCAAGACTCGTGCTGCACGTCAGGCTAGGAATCCTCGCACCGGCGCTTCGATCCACGTGCCATCTATGCGCGTACCGAAGTTCCGTCCTGCAAAAGGTTTGAAAGACGCAGTTAAATAGTTTCTAGAAAGAGAAAGAATTAGTTTGCTGGACACGGAAGTATTTCTTGGTAGAAATCTTCCTGACTCTCGGCTCGACAGCCTGCGAGACGTCCGACAAACTAATTCTTTCTCTTTTCTTTTTACTTTACTCCGTATTCGCCTTTAATTTTTTCTATTTCTTGTTCGTCTTCACTTTGATTCTTCTCTCGTGCTTCGCGACCAACACGTGCAAGTTCTTGCGGATCCAAGTCGTAGAGTTCTTTCACCCTTGTTTCTAGGAATTCCCTACTATTCTTCTTAGGATCTTCGAGTACTTCAGCCAAGAGTTCTTCTAAGATGTATCCAACGTGCGGGCCCGGACCCACTTCTGTAATCTTCATAATGTCAGCGCCGTCTATGGATAACTGTTTTACGGAGATAGGATCGCGCATCACCTCTTCGATCATGGCGTGATACTTGCGGAGTCTGTATGGCGCTTCCTTAGGTCTACCTGTACCTATGCGGTCAGCTGCACGGACATCCATAAGGTCCCAAATGAGCTCTGGAGTAACATTCCTCACCATCCTTCGCACTGCAGAGAGCGAAATCTCTTCAGTATCAGAGAAGAACATATGCCAACGCACTAGTTTGTACACCTTATCAATAATCTCTCTGGAGAAGTGGAGATTCTCAAGCACTTTCCTAGTAATACGCGCACCCACTACCTCGTGGCCATAAAAAGTGATGTTATCACTTTTTATTCCCTTGGTATGAGGCTTCGCAATGTCGTGGAAAAGCGCTGCGAGTCGCACGTGGAGAGGAAAGTTCTTCTTCGCCGCGTGGTTAAGCGAGCGGAGCAAATGTTCCCACACCGTATACGCGTGAGCCTTGTTCTGCTCCACACCGATCCCCTTCTCAAATTCTTCTGAAATATATTTGAGTAATCCTAGTCTCGCACACATCTCTAGTGCGATGCCCGGCTCGGGGGACATAACAATCTTCGTAAACTCATCTCGTATACGCTCTTTAGAAATATTTTCTAATAAATGCGCGCACTTACTTATTGCTTCCTGCGTCTCATGCTCAATCATGAAGCCAAGCTCCGCCGAGAAGCGTAGTGCACGGAAGATTCTTAAAGCATCTTCACCGAACCTTTCCTCTGGCTTCCCCACTGTGCGGATAACCTTCTTCTCAATATCTTTCTGCCCATCGAATGGATCTATAAGTTGTTGGCCGTCGGTTGTTGGTTGTAGGTTGAGCGCCACGGCATTCATCGTGAAATCTCTTCGTGCAAGATCTTCCTCTACCTTCTTAGCCCAACTTACACTGTCTGGGTGTCTTGCGTCAGAGTAACCGGACTCAAGTCGGTATGGAGTTACTTCTACTATGCCTATGAGAGTCTTCACTCCGACTGTGCCGAAATCATTTTCGTAGAATGAATCTGGGAAAAGTTTCTGAATCTCTTCAGGCGTAGCAATGGTAGTGATGTCCCAATCCTTCGGTTCCCTACCTATGATCAGGTCACGCACGCATCCACCGACCAGGAAGTTCTCAAATCCGGCATCACTTAAAACCCGTGAGACTTCCCTCACTTCGTTTGGAATAGAGAATTTTGTATTTAGAGACATTTTGTATGTTGTGTGCGCCCGGAGGGACTCGAACCCCCAACCCCTTGTTCCGAAGACAAGTACTCTATCCGTTGAGCTACGGGCGCATTAGTTACATTCTATCAGAGGTGCGGCTACCGGGAATCGAACCCGAATCTCGTCCTTGGCAAGGACGCGTTCTACCACTAAACCATAGCCGCAAGTAAGGAGATATTAGCCTAAAATTTCTTGAAATGCTAGAGTAAACCTTGCACCAGAGAGACGGGATGTAGTATAGCGGTAGTATTCACGATTCGGGTTCGTGAGACGGGAGTTCGAATCTCCCCATCCCGACCATCATCCCTTCAATAACACTACGGGGCGTAGTACAGTGGTAGTATACTCGCTTTGGGAGCGAGAGATCCGAGTTCGATTCTCGGCGCCCCGACCATAAAGTATAATAGAGCAATGCGGGACTAGTTTAGTGGTAAAACGACAGTTTTCCAAACTGTGGTCGGGAGTTCGATTCTCCCGTCCCGCACCTAGATCACAATGTTTTCTATGAGCTCCACCCTAGCTTTACGGGTGGTCATATCCATTCTGACCGTTATGAGGTCGAGTTGCCATTCTGGATCCAGTTTCAGGTGTAACAAGTAGGTCTGGATAGTTCTAGCTAGGCGCCTCAGTTTCCACGGGTGCATATTATCCTCTGGCCTATACTCCCCTAGCCGAGATGTTCCATGGGAAACATATCCTTTCTCCC
>JAIFWL010000052.1 GCA_019661845.1 Candidatus Parcubacteria bacterium | reverse complement strand
AGTTGCTTCAGGAACAAATAGGAGAGTGGCTCGATGTCTTCAGGCCTCTCACGCAATGCCGGGATCTGGTAGGTGATTGTGGCGAGGCGGTAGAAGAGATCAAGTTTGAATCGACCTGCCTCTACCTTGGCAGAAAGGTCCACGTTTGTTCCTGCGATAATGCGTGTCCTGATCTGGATTTCTTGAGTGCCACCAACCTTTCGGTAACTCCTACCCTCGGCAACACGCAAGAGCTTGCTCTGGAGTTCAATCGACATGTTAGCCACTTCGTTGAGGAAGAGAGTGCCACCCTCAGCTGCTTGGATGAGACCATCTTTGCCTTCACCTGCCCCGGTGTAAGCTCCTCGGACGTAACCGAAGAGATGAGACTCAACAAGGTCCCGTGGTAAGGTGCCACAATCAACAGGGACGAATGGTCTCCCATCAGCTCCAAGTGAGTGAATGTATTCTGCGAGGTGGTCTTTACCCACCCCAGTTTCTCCGGTGAGAAGGAGAGTTTCGTTGAACTTTGATGCCCTCCTTGCAAAGTCCCGAATCTCCTGAGCAGCTCGGCTAGTGCCGGTGATACGAATATCGGTGGCTTGTCGGGTTTCTTGCGAAAGGCTCTGCATCTCCCCTCCTTAACGTGTATTTTTTGTACTTTCCAGACTGTACCTTAACGCTAAATAGCTATATAAATCAATCCTTCTGAAATTTGGAATACCGCAAAACTCCATACTGGTCAGGATATGAATTCACGTACAAAATGTTTTTCGACAAGTGTTCTACTTGCTCGGGCTCGTGTTCGAGGTACAGGATCCCGTTAGGCTTTAGGTGCTTAGGAAATTCGGCTAGGATCGCATCAATAATTTCGAGCCCCTCGACTCCCCCATCTAGAGCTAGGTGAGGCTCATTCTCTAAGACTGATTCTGCCACCCTCTTCAAACTCATATCTATGTAAGGAGGGTTAGAGACGATGATGTCGTACTGCTTGGAAACATTTTCAAATAAATTACCACCGAAGATTTGTGTGCGATCCGCTTCAATATTATTTTCTCTCAAATTCTTTCGAATAGTCTCATGGTGTGCCGGATCTAATTCTACGAAGTCCACTTGAGCACTAGGCAATTCTTTAGCTACTGCAATACCTATACAACCAGAGCCGGCACATAAATCTAGAATTTTTAGTGAATTAAATTTTGTTTTTCTAATTTCTTGTATAACCTCGTTGACCCAGTACTCAGTCTCAGTGCGAGGAATGAGTGGCTTACTATCAAGCCAGATAGTAGTGTTTATAAATGGGCAGAAGCCTATGTTATAGGCTTCTGGTAGTGCCGTATCACTCATCCTCGTTAGTGCCACCAGCGTGAGCCTCAGGATGCTGAATCGCCTCAATCATCTTATCGATATTTCCACTCATGAAGCTTGGGATATCATGAACAGAGACCTTGATACGATGATCTGTAATCCGATTCTGAGGGAAGTTGTATGTACGAATCTTCTCCGAGCGATCTCCTGTACCTACTTGTCCCTTCCTTTCTGCCGATAGCTTCTTGGCCTCCTTCTCCTCCTCTAGTGCCTCGAGCTTTGCAGCAAGGATACTCATGGCCTTGTCCTTGTTCTTAAGCTGGCTCCTCTCTGAGGTACACTTCACCTCAATGCCTGTGGCCTTGTGAGTAATGCGCACTGCAGTCTCAACCTTGTTCACGTTCTGCCCACCAGCACCTCCTGAGCGGAAGGTGTCTATCTCGATATCACTTGGCCTTATTTCTATAGAAACTTTCTTCCTCACAGGAAGTACGGCCACTGTAGCAGTTGAGGTGTGGACTCGACCCATCTTCTCGGTAGCGGGGATGCGCTGGACGCGGTGTACGCCAGTCTCATAACGGAGTTTATCGTAGACACCCTTGCCGTGTATTTCATACACTAGCTCATCGAGCTCTTGCGTCTTCCAGTTATTCTTCTTCGCATAACCTAAGTACATTTGTCCCAGCTCATGGGCGAAGATGGTGGCCTCTTCACCACCAGCACCAGCACGAATTTCTAAGATAATCTCGTTCGGAGACTCTTCATCTCCTCCCGCTTCCTCTGCCTCAGCAGTGAGGATTCGCTCCATTTCATTAAGTAACAACTGCTTACTCTCTTCATCCTGCAAGCTTAAATAGGTCTTTACCAGATAGACCGTTTTAGGATTACTTTTATATTTTTCTAAATCGATTTCCAACTTGGCAAAAATCTAAAGGGCTTTAGATTTCTTAACCTTCTTGGTTACTGGCTTAGCCTTAGACTGCTTCTGCTTGAAGCGTTCTACACGACCGGCAGTATCGAGAGTCTTCTCCTGACCAGTATAGAAAGGGTGTGTAGCGGAAGAGATTTCCACGCGGAAGATCGGATACTCTTTCTTATCCGCTTTAGCCTTACCAGTTTCAGTAGTCTTAACTGTGGAAGGAATGATAAATTCCGTGCCGTCAGAGTTATCAATAAACAAGACCGGGCGGTAATTAGCTGGGTGAATCTCCTTTTTCATGATGATACGAATAGTTACGAATTAGATCGAATGACGCGAATGGGTTTTAGATACTGATTCCT
Source organism: Candidatus Parcubacteria bacterium (assembly GCA_019661845.1). GTDB lineage: Bacteria > Patescibacteriota > Minisyncoccia > Phycocordibacterales > Zambryskibacteraceae > UBA5004. Next base: position 845 of record JAIFWL010000052.1, on the reverse strand, counting down.
GAAATTTACTATTATTCCAAGCTTCAGTCCACCCGCTACTAAGTATCTTTGAGTCTGGATATAATCCAGCTTGCTTATCAAAGGCTTAGCTTTTAGTTCGACTAAAAGCTCCTTATTTATAACAAAATCTGCTTTATTTGTAAAGTCGTTTTTAATATGGTCTAAGGGTAGCGGATGCTCCCTTTTATAATCAATTTTGGCCTCTTTTAGAAGCTGTTCTAGAGCGTCTCCATATTGCTTCTCTCTGCAATATCGACCAAGTGAATTATGAATTTCGAAAAGGATTCCAGTTATTTTATATGAGAGTTCAGGATATAGGACTTTTTCAGAAACTTTCATATTCGTATCATTCGATCATATTCGCGTAAATTCGTGTTAAGGGTTTTGCAAAGGGTCGATCATGGTGAGCTGGATGTTGTTGGCTCGACTCATAACTTGAGTACCGTAACTAGCAATATACTTAGCGACGTAACAAGATTTACCCGAATAGTACTTACAAGCAGCATTTCTCTCTGCATCAGGAGTGCCGGCGGCGGCACCATTGCCTTGGAGGAGGATCCCTGCAGCCATAATGGCATCAGCTGGGTTCCACGGGTCAGGAGTGGTCTTGCCCACAGCTGCTCCAATCTTCCCTGCAATAAGATTCCACGTAGAAGGGATGAATTGCGTTGGTCCCATAGCACCTCCATATCCTGGTACTCCAGCAATAGGGCAAGAAACTCTGGTGGTGAGTGGATCTCGGCCCAAGGCATTTAAAATATTTTGTAAGAGGGGGAGGGCGCGAGTTGGGTGAATACCGTTCTGCCATACGTACCCAGTGGTCACATTCTTGGTCTCACCAGTTG
>JAIFWL010000051.1 GCA_019661845.1 Candidatus Parcubacteria bacterium | reverse complement strand
AATGTCCACATGATGCACTCGGCGAAGTCCTCCTCGCCTGTACGCCAGTTGCTCGGATGTTCGCCCTCCTGCTCGGTTTCTGGCGCACTCCACTCTGTATCAGCAGGCAGTCCTCGTAACTTGTACCACTCTTGTCGCCTCGCTTCACCGAGGTAAGTCTCTGCGAACATGTGGGCGAGCTCGTGTACTAGATCCGCTGCAGTCTGCTTTACTGAACGCTTGGGGCGAAACCAGATGAGGATTTTCGACTCATCATTGAGGTACAACATTCCACGGTAGCTCTTGTTTGCCGGTTCGTATCGTATGACCACTCCACCTGGACGCCAATCCCATTTCACCTCACTTTCTATCCAGTCAAGGATGAACAAGCGAGCCATTATTGAAAGAACCAAGACTGTCCTCATCTCATCCTCCTACTCCCATCATATGCCATTATTATCAGTTCTGCCCACGGGGTTAAATTGACATAATTTTATTATTTGACATAGTGTGGCTTGAGGTGTTTTGTATGTTCAGAATCCTTCGTTCCTTTATCACGAGGTTTCTCAACCGTCGACGTATCCAGAAGATAAACCGCGAGCACGATGAGGCCATGGGGGCCAATCTCCGATACGTGGAGAACTATCTCAAGTGTCGAAGATTACATAGGTCAAGGGGTGTGATGTGACTGCGACGAACATTCGGATTCCTCACAGGGTAGCTCCTCTCACGGAGGAAGAGGCACAGAATTCGCTCACCGACGCTCTTGACCTTGTTGGTATCTTGATTGGGGGTTACTGCAAGGAGAACGTTCCAAGCTGGCTCATCGCTCGGGCACACAAATTCTTCGAGATTCAGTCCGTGCCAGGAAGTGGTGGGTGTAAGTGTGTGCATTGTCTTGATACAAAGTCGTAACAGCCGCCCGCCGGTAGGAAGCCCCCGTTCATCCTACCTAGCGTGGCGGTTTTCCTTTTATTTAGTAAAAGACTTCTTGCCCACGAACGTCTATAATGTGGAAGATTATTATCATTCAAATTTAAAATCATGATGAATGCAGTAGTTCACTTCGAGATGCCGGGAGAGGATATGGAGAGGATGAAGAAGTTTTATACAGAAACATTCGGTTGGAAGATTAATCAGATGGGTGCGGAGTTTGGAAACTATGTGGTGGTACAAACTGATGAGACAGATGAGCAGGGGATGTTGAAGAAGACCAACAGGATTAACGGAGGCTTTTATAAAAAGTCTGATAGTCCACTCTCTGCTGTGCCATCAGTTGTTATTGCAGTACCAGACATTCGCCAAGCAATGGAGAAGGTAAGGATGGCTGGTGGGGAAGTGATTGGTGGAGGCAATAAGGCGGGTGAGCCAGATGAGATCCCAGGTATTGGTCTCTACATCTCTATCAAGGATACCGAGGGCAACCGCGTTGGACTCTTACAGCCAGCAACCCAGATGTAAGTAAAGAAATAAAACTATGGATACACCAAACATTCTAACAAGCGAACAAATAGAAGATGGGTTGAAGAATCTTCCAGATTGGAAGTTTGAGGACGATAAATTATCTAAGGAATTCAAATTCAACGATTTCATGGACTCCTTAAACTTCATCAATAAGATGGCACCGATTTTCGAAGCTAACGATCACCACCCTGACACTCACATCATGTACAGCAAGATCCTCTTCGAGCTTCAGCGCTTCGACGTGGGTGGCAAGGTTACTGATCGCGACCTCTTCATCGCAGGAGAGATAGAGAAGGCGTACCAGAGTCGCTAGATAAATCTTTGTGCTAGAATCGGTACAAGGTGGAAAATTTCCGCGAACTTCATAAGCGTCTAGATGGCTGGCCTCTTGTAGCAGTGGTGGGCGTTCTCTTATGTGTGCTAGCTTTCTATGCTCATGCTGCTATAAAAGGTCTTGAAAGAGATAACGTAGATACTCTGGCAGACTTAGAGAGGTCTCGTGCTGATAAATATGTGCTCCTGCATGAACTGCGGGAGAAGGAGGGCACTATCAATGAGTTCCAAGGCCAGCTTCAAGACCTCGGTCAGACTGTGGGCACGCTGAAGAAGCTTGCTAATACTGACAAGGAGCTCTTGCAGAAATATTCTAAAGTGTATTTCTTGAGTGAGAATTATATTCCGACTCACACGGTTGAGATTGATAAGGAATACGTTTCCCCCGGTGCTACGAATTACCGATTCCTTGCAGATGCCGCACCTTTCTTAGAAAGGTTATTAAGAGACTCTCGTGCGAGTGGTACAGGGCTCTTGGTTGCATCCGCCTTCCGCTCCTTCGGCACCCAAGCGGCATTGAAGAGTAGTTACAAGGTTACGTATGGCTCTGGTGCGAACTCCTTCTCTGCGGATCAAGGTTACTCGGAGCATCAGCTTGGAACTGCGCTCGACTTCACTACAGATAAACTCGGGCCAGCCTTCTCAACCTTTGACAAAGAGTCTGCATACAAGTGGCTACAAGAGAATGCTTACAAATACGGCTTCATCCTTTCCTACCCGAAGGGGAATGCTTACTATACTTACGAGCCTTGGCACTGGCGCTTCGTAGGAGTGGCCCTGGCTACTAAGCTCCACTCCGATGGAGATAGATTCTACGACCTAGACCAGCGAGAGATTGATGCTTATTTAGTGAAGCTTTTCGATTAACATTTGATATAATTGAAATATGAAGATCAACATAAAAGCCACCGGGATACAACTTACCCCGGCTATTTCTGATTATGTGGAGAAGAAACTCTCGGTTCTTAGTAAGCATATCGACCAAGGTGGGGCTGATCCAGTAGTACAGGTGGAAGTGGGGAAGATTACGCAACATCATAAGAGCGGGGAAGTGTTCCGTGCAGAAGTTCATATTATTGGCGGTGGCCTCGACGCTTATGCCGCTTCGGAACAAACAGATTTATATGCTGCTATCGATATGGTTAAGGATGAAATTGTCCGCACCGTGACTCAAGGTAAGGATAAGAAGCTCACCCTCACTCGTCGCGGTGGCCAAGCAGTAAAGAATATGATGAAGGGTCTAAGCTTCTGGAAGAGACGAAGCTAAGCATTCCCACGGAGGAAGTCTTCCCAGTTCATTTCCTTTCTACCTGCAGGGATTACCTTAGTTGGCACGAGTTGGACACCTGCCTGCGCAGGCAGGTCTACGAGTTTCGCATTCTTGATAACGACGCGGATTTCATCGCCTGTTTTCCTTTTGAAATATATATAAGCTCCCGGCCAAGTGCTGTAGGCTAAGACTTTCCTATAATTTGTTTCCGGATTATCTACTAAGTCTATTAGACCATCCTCCTTCTTCACGAGTTTGATATAAGTTGCGAGAGAGTCGTCTTGAGCGAGAGCTTCTACTTCACCACTAATCCACTTGGGCAAAAGTTGAGTGAGCAAGCGCCCACCAGCTCTCGCGATCCTCTCCC
>JAIFWL010000050.1 GCA_019661845.1 Candidatus Parcubacteria bacterium | reverse complement strand
TTACCGAGCGCTTCGCTGGTTCCTCTCGCTTCAAGGATCTGACTCCCCTTCTTAGTGAGGCTTTCGAAAGATTTGAGAAACTCTCTAGTGCTGATCACGAACTCCGCGGAGTGAGGACTGGTTTCAAGTCACTGGACGACATTTTAGGTGGCTTCCAGAACTCTGACCTCATCATCATCGCAGCACGACCCTCTGTAGGTAAGACTGCTCTAGCTCTCGACATTGCTCGTCGCACGGCCAACGAGCACGGTACTCCTGTAGGCATCTTCTCACTAGAAATGAGTGCAGACCAGTTGGTAGATCGTGTGGTTGCTGCCCAGAGTCGTACCGATGCCTCAGTCATTCGTAAGGGTATTAAAACTCAAACGGGTGCTTGGCGCGAAGATGTTTTCAAGAACATTCGCGACGCTCTCGATGAGCTCTCTCGCACCCCTATCTACATTGATGACCAAGCTGGTAACACCATTATGAAGATGCGCTCAGCTGCGAGGAAGCTCAAGATTGAGAAGGGGTTGAAGCTCCTTATCGTCGACTACCTCCAGCTCATGGCACCCTCCACTGCACGAGCCAGTGACTCCATGGTTCAGCAAGTAACCGAGATTTCCCGCTCACTTAAGCACCTCGCTCGTGAACTCAATATCCCTGTCATCGCCCTCTCTCAGCTCTCGCGTGCCGTTGAGACTCGTGGTGGTAAGCCTAAGCTCTCTGACCTCAGAGACTCCGGTTCTATTGAGCAAGATGCCGACCTAGTAATGTTTATCCACTCCAACGAAGAGGATCTCCGAGATGAGAACGGCAAGATGAAGGAGGTACAAAGGAAGGAGCTCATTGTAGCTAAGCACAGGAATGGTCCTCTAGGATCTGTTACTCTGGATTACCATACTCGCTTCAATACTTTCGTCGAAATCGACTTCTCTAACTACGGTAAGGCTGAAGAAGATTTCAAAAATTTTTAAATCCTAAAGCCTAAACTCTAAATAAGTTCCAAATCACAATGAATTCCATTGATAAGCTGACAGAGCTGTTTAAACAATTCCCCGGTATTGGCCCGAGACAGGCCAAGCGCTTCGTCTACTACTTACTCTCTCGTAACGCTAGTTATACGAGTGAGCTCATGCAAGCAGTGCAGGAGCTTAAAAAGGAGATTACTCAGTGTGACAAATGCTTCAAATTTTTTATAAAGAATCAGAGCTCATCTAAGAGTTGCTCTATCTGTTCTGACGAGAGTCGTGACGCCTCGATGCTCATGGTGGTGCCACGCGACATTGACCTAGAAGCGGTGGAGAAGAGTGGAAGCTTCCGCGGGTACTACTTCGTGCTAGGAGGAGTGGTGCCGATATTGGAGAAAGAACCAGAGAGGAAGATTAGAATAACGAATTTAGAATCAAGAATAAAGTCAGATACAAATATCAAAGAAGTGATTCTAGCCATGAATGCGAACAATGATGGTGAACACACCGTCGAGTACTTGAAGGATCAACTTAAAAACTTATCAACTTCCAAACTTATCATAACCGTCCTGGGTCGTGGACTCTCAACTGGTGCCGAACTTGAGTATGCAGATCCAGAGACTCTGAAGAATGCCTTTCTACACAGGACAAAGTAGCGCTTGACAAATATTATATAGTATGCTAGGATAGTAAATGGAGGCTATCGCATGAGATTCGGTTCACGTCTTCACTCGAAGGGTCAGCGGCTGTTTTACCAAGGTAAGTTCAGCTTGGCTCCGCAGAGCACCCAGACAGTCTTCAGGGCGCCGCGGATGAGAGCCTGGACAGTGGAGACAGGCCCCATTTTCCCGTTCCCTGTGCCGCAACGTAGCGGCAAGAATTCCCCCACCGTGAAGCACTAAACCTTCGCTTCACCTTCCCCCACCAACTTCCTTTAAACAAGGAAAAGGCCGCTTCTCACGAAGCGGCCTTTCTAATTATCGATAGTAAAAGGGCGGCATCGTGGCCGCCCTTTCCTGTGTGCTTGAGGAGACTCCTCGCTACTAGTTGTTGAACTCGTCGATGATGCTCTGGAGTTCAGCATCTTCGTGGTCGACGAGTTGGAAGGTTTTGATGAGGTGGATGGCCCCGCGTATTTCGCCCTCCCTCTTCTCGACCTCCTCTTGCTTCTTCCCAGCGAAGAAATCTCCGAGTTGCTTTGGGAAGAGTTCGAGATTAATTTCGTCCCAATCGGTCATGAGCTCATCGAGGTTCGAGGCCATCTTCTTCAGCGAGCGGATGCTGAGCTTCTGGATTTCCTCGAGGCTCAGGGTGTTGAGCATCCAGCATGCGGGCACCGCCAGTTCGGCGAGATCCTTCACTGCTTGATCCACCGACTCGAGGTATCGACTGACATGGTCGCGCTGGTTACCCCCCTTGTCCGCGTAGAATGCTGAAAGTAGCGTGAGTACGCCACCTCCAGCAAAGGCAATGAATCCCACCTCAGGTTCCTTATAGCTCACTCCCCAACATAGAGCTGTAAGTCCCGTTGCAATACCTCCAAGCCAGAGGTATGTACGCCGTTTCAGCCTACGCAATTTCTCGAGGCTCTGCTCTGCTCCTGGGTACTGTTTCCAAATCGCAAATTCACGGATATCCATGGACGCTCCTCTCTGCCCCATACCCTACAATACAAAAATCACTCCCGCAAGAGGAGTGATTTTTAGAGTTTATTTGATCGAATCAATCTTCACTTCGAAGTATGGTTGGCGGTGGCCGTATTTCTTGAAGTATCTAGACTTCTGCTTGTATTTGATAACGTCGATGGTCTTGTTGCGAGCGATTTTACTTAAAGTGCCGGTAACTGCTACACCCTTGATAAATGGGTTTCCAAGAGTTGGAGCAGCTTCGCCGTGGCCGGTAAGAAGGACATTGTCGAAGGTGATGGTATCCCCTGCCTTGTACTCGCCTACGAGCTTCTCAATCTTCAAAGAGTCGCCAGGAGCGACAAGATACTGCTTGCCACCTGTGGCAATAACGGCGTACATGTCCTTAGTTTTTGGAGCTGATTTGGTTGCCATATAGGAACACTATTCTACTGATGGTTTGTCTAAAGTCAATGATTCTATCTCCATGGTCTTCCCCGTGATCTTCAAGATGTCTTTATCAATCTTTTTAAACTCCTTGCTCGAGTCGTTGTAGTGGCCGACCACAGTCCCTAGTGTCTTCCCTAACCTATTGTGAGAATCTTCGTAAGAAGCGAGGTGTCTCTGGAGGTCACCAATCTTCTTGATGATATCCTTAGCTTCTTCCTGAATCTTCGCCTGCTTGTTGCCGAAGAGGATGGTCTGAAGGTATGCAAGGAAGGTTGTTGGCGAAGCGATGACCACGTTCTTCTGCTGATACGCGTAATCCATGAGGTCGTTTGCGTTAATGCCTACTCCTACGTCGTTATTTAAAAGGTCGTAGTAAATACCTTCTGCTGGGATAAACATAAATGCGTATGGCAAGGTACCCTCGCTGGGGCGGATGTACTTAGCAGTCTCATCAATGCGCTTCTTCACATCATTCTTAAACTCTTTGCGATAAAGTTCGCGACGATCAGCATCTTCCTCATCCATCAACCTCATATAGTTCTCTAATGGGAACTTGGCATCGACGGGCACGAGCCCTGACGGAGTCTTAATGATGAAGTCCACCTTCTCTCCATCTTTAAACATATATTGTGGTTCGTATTGGCCTGGTAAAACATTGGAAAGAATGAGTTCTAGAGATGCTTCGCCAAGGTTCCCGCGC
>JAIFWL010000049.1 GCA_019661845.1 Candidatus Parcubacteria bacterium | reverse complement strand
GGAGTCATCGGGATATTTCTTAGACACACGGTCGAAGGAAATCATTGATAATATTTTATCATCCATAGTACTTACGGACAACACTCTGGCTATGGTATATTGAATTTATGACAGATAAAAAATGGTTTATCGGCGCTCTTGTATTAGCAGTTGCTGCTTTCCTCCTTGTGCGTGTGGCCAAGCCAAGCACAACAGGAGTGAAGGACACCGAGCTCAACCTTATTCCACTTGAGTTCTCTCTCGAACCCTTGAAGATTCCTACCCCCCAAGTGCCAGTAGCAGAGAGCCCTGAGTTAAGACCGGTAGCTTGGCAAGTATTCAGCCAATATCGCTCATTCCTCAAGAGCCACGACCTCGAGGGTGTAAGGAGTCTCTCTTACCAAACTTCTGCCACGTGTCTCGACCCGAATCAGCGCAAGGCTTGCTACCAGATCATGGATAAGGTTACCCCTGTTATTGAGGCTTTCGAGGAGAGTGATTTTACCCATGTTTATGCCGACAATAAGCAGATTGTAATGATTACAGATCTATTCAATCTTACTGAAGATAAGGATAGTAAGCAGGCACAGGCTCTACTCTTCTTTACCCGTACGGAGAGTGGCGAGCCTAGGATCTTGGGCCTCCGTTACTGTTTCAAGAATAAAGAAGACACGAGTACCTCGTGCTTCATTGCTGACCCGTCTCTTAGGGATAAGGATAAGAATGGTTGGTGGGACCAAGTCGAAGCGCTATTCTACAAGTAACTTCGCTTTCTCTATCTCTTTCTTAAGGCAGAAGAAAATGGCCCTCTTCTCTAGTTGAGAGAGGCCTATTTCCTTGACGAGGTCTATGTCCGGAGGACAGTTACCGTCTGGGCAAACTGATTCACGTTTTTGCTGTTCTTGTATGTACATTTTCTAAATGTAGTAGGGTGCGTAATTGTTCGAGTCCACGACTGATCCGCACTGAGATCACATTGGCTGACTCACCTAGTATCTCAGAGATCTCTCTCGGCTTCAATTCTTCCACACAGCGCAAGTAGACAGCATTGGAGTAAGGCTCAGGCAGTTCCCTAATCTTCCTAATGAGGAAATCTGCTTCAGCATTGGTCTCTACATTGTCTAGTGCCGCGAGGTTGAAGCTTGAGCGACCCTCAGCCGCATTCTCCATTAAACTCTCGAGGGAGAAGGATTTCTTCTTCCTATACCAGTCGATGACGACATTTCTAGCGATGGTAAAGAGGAAGGTCCGATGATTCTTGATATCCTTCTCCAAGAGGAGCGAATTCCAGAAACGCATGAACGTATCTTGGGTAAAGTCGAGGGCTACCTCACGATCCGAGGTCCTTAAGAGGCAGAAGCGGAAGATCGCATCACTCTCTCGCTCGTAAACTTCACCGAAGGTTTCTGCAACACTGTCTATGATCTTACGATCAAGACTATTCATATTTTTTTCCATACTTTAAGACGTGAAAACACGCCAAATCTTACGCTGCTAATAAGGGATTATGAATTCTTCTTCAAGAAAGAATTCTGTGACTATTCACAAACCTTTTATTAGTATTGATCTGGCCTATCCGATTGCTGTCGTCACGTCTTGCTGCGGTAGAGTCTCAGGAAGTAACTCAATTTTACACCCCACTAGTCTGTTGTCAATTCATTTTTTGATTCCACAACAGACTTAAGCACCTTTTCAATCTCTGCTCTCACATGAGCGGCACTCTGAGTAGAGAAGGTGGGATTTATAACCTCACCCTCTGCTCTAACTCTCCCCACTTCTTCCGCTCGAAGAGCATTATCCACGGCAATCTTAACCTGTGTTTCCAGATCCTCTTTATTGTCTACGGTGAGGACCGAATACCAGGGGTAAATGACCTCCACTGTCCCGTCAGCATGAGCGCGGACAGTTACATTGAGGTCAACTGGCACAAGTGCTAGTAAATGCCCATGATCCTTGCTCCTTACCTCAACTACATCTACCTCTCTACTCTCAACAGTCTGGATAGAGTTGTCTAACCCATACTCAGTACCGAGAGTGAGATCTATTGACGCTGCCTTTAAACTTCCTGTTGCCAAGAATACTAGTGTAAGTACTAGTAGAAAAAATCTTTCCTTAAGGGCAGGGGATGACGTAGACATGAGATGAGGGGGAACATTGAGATTATGAGCCTCATCAGTCGTAGACGAAGTAGAAATGACTTTCTTACATGCAAAACTGAAACTATGGACAAGCAGCGAACTGGCAGTAAGGAGGGGTGCGACTGACAAATGTTCCATCAGGACACATCTCTACATCTGTAGTACAAGCCCAACTTCCCTTGAAAGCTTCCTGACCATGCGAGTTAGAAGCTCCACGTGCTATGAGGAGTGAGGAGAACATACCGAAGATGAGGATAAACACGGCGCTCATCAATATGGTTCTGGTTTCGTTATTTAAGATATTCATGGTTCAAGAGTGCCAGCTGGCTGGTAACGGATAGAGTTCACTCCGCCAAACTGCTTAGCAGTAGCCTCAACTTGTGCACGGAGGACATTTACTCGGCAGGAACCACCATTTAGCTTGTGTTGCGGATCATTGAAAGAGAGTGTGAGTACTCCACTGCTCAAATTGGCACCGGTGAGAGTTACTCCGGAGAGTGGGAATTCACTTGTAGTACCACCAGTCTTCTCACTTACACTTGGACCTTTCAATAATTCTTTTATCGCATCTTGGATAGGGCTGTTGGTAAGAGGAGTAGTTCGATTAACTACTACTAAGCCCTGTGCGGAGCAGAGTACATTGCCACTTGCATCCTTATCCTTACTCTCGTTGTAGAAATAAAGTTTGATACTGCGAGTTGAGGTGCTTCCACTACCGAACTTTACCGGTACACGCACTTCATCGGCATTCTCTGGAAGGCCTGATGGATTATCCTTCTCAAACACGACTGTGCCTGTCGAAGTGGTAGGAGTGGTGAAGTTAATGGTGGCGGTAAATGGTACGAAGTTTGTTGTCATCCAATCCCCTTGCGCTTGTGCAGGACCTTGGCCCAAGACCTTGCCATTAGCATCTAAGATCTTCACTGGGAAACTTGCTTCGAAGTACCAAGTACCCTTGGCCTCACCGGTTACAGTTACTGGACTTCCTATAGTGTCATTCACCTTCGGTGAAGTGATACGAATATTCTCGTTATTAATAGATCCACCACCGCCATTATCACCACCATTATCAGTATTACCAGCAGTGTTACCTGGATTAGGATTGGCAGGACTACGCAAGGCGAAGTAGGCTCCAATACTTATTAGAGCCAAGATGATTACTACTAGTATGGTGCCTCGTGTAGTCATAAATGTGATTAGTGAGTATAACGTAAAGTGTTTTAAAAGCTTTCTTGAGACGAGTGTGGGCGAGGCGCGCGATGCGCCCCGCCCACCGAGAACTACCTGCGGGAACCTCTTCTACCTCCTCTCACCTTCCTCTTTTCCTTTTGAAGCTCGACGTCAGCCTCTTCGATAAGGCGGAAGGTTATTTTCTTGACGTCTTCTCCCGGACCCAACTTGCAAGCCCTGGTTTCGACAACCCCAAACGACATACTGAGTGCCACGAACTTACCAGGGGCCACCTCGAAGTTTCTCGTTCGCACTGCGCTTTGGAACTTCTTCGCGACCTCCATGGTTTGTTCCTTGGTCATTCCAGGCAACCAGAGGATGAACTCGTCCCCCGAGAAACGAGACGGTATATCTTCTGGTCGTGCATGAGAGCGAAGCTCGCCGGCCATCTTTTGAAGAGCCTTGTCCCCTGTGAGATGTCCGTACTTGTCATTGATCCCCTTGAAACGGTCGGCATCCATGATTACAAGGGAGGCCGGGAACATCTCCCCCCTTCGCCCTGCCTTCATCATCTCGAGTTGTGGCCACACCGCATTGTAGAAACCCTGTCGGCTGT
>JAIFWL010000048.1 GCA_019661845.1 Candidatus Parcubacteria bacterium | reverse complement strand
GGGAAGGAGATAACATCCGGGGCATTAATTTCCTTAAGTTTCTTCAAACGGTTATTCCTGTTGATGACACGTCGGTACAAGTCATTCACATCAGAAGTAGCGTAACGACCACCATCTAGAGGCACCATTGGTCGAATAGCTGGAGGAATAACTGGCACTCTAACGAGGAACATCCACTCAGGGCGAATGCTTGAGTTGATCATCCACTGCACTGTCGAGATTCGCTTGTTCAAGCGTGGGAGTTCTGTGGCAGGAGCCTTCTCCAACTCAACTTCGAGTTCCTTAATTAATTTCTTAAGATCAATATTCTTAAGAATGTTGTAAATAGCTTCAGCACCTATACCCGCTTCGAAGATGGTTGGGTACTTCATGCTTGAGCGGTGATACTCAACCTCGTTTAACACCTTGCCTGGTACAAGAGACTCGATATCACGCTTGGTTCCTAGAGCTAGTTCCTTGAGAGCTGTCTTACTCTTCTCATCCTGGAGACTCTTGAACTTGGATTTGAATTCAGAATCGAGATCCTTGAGCACACGACTCTTCTCTACCTCTGAGACTGAGGTGACGATGTAACCAGCGAAGTAGATAACCTTCTCCAGGTCTGATACTGGAATACCCATAACGAGAGAGATTCTCGAAGGCACGTTCTTAAGGAACCAGATGTGAGCTACTGGGCTTGCAAGCTCAATGTGGCCCATGCGCTCGCGACGAACGATGGAACGAGTAATCTCGACTCCACACTTCTCACATACGATGCCCTTGTAACGAATACCTCGATACTTGCCACAATAACATTCGAAATCCTTGTCGGGACCGAAGATCTTCTCGTCGAAGAGACCATTCCTCTCACTCCTCTGAGTACGGTAGTTAATAGTCTCGGGCTTCGTCACTTCGCCATACGACCACTCCTTGATACGCTCAGGTGATGCGAGCTTGATCGAGATAGTCTCGAAATTATTACCTTCGCTCTGGGTGTTTTTGTAAGTACTCATGGTGGTTATTGTTTAGGCGAATTAGTCTTATCACTCTCTTCAACTCTCTCTCCATCATTCCTCAACTCCACATCAAGCGAGAGACCACGGAGGTTATTGAGCAGAACGTTAAATGATGCTGGTAAATGTGGTTCAGGGATCTTCTCACTCTTCACAATAGCGTCGAAGGCAGCTGAGCGTCCGAGGATATCATCTGACTTGATGGTCAACATTTCACGGAGAGTGTATCCAGCACCGTGACCCAAGAGTGCCCACACTTCCATCTCTCCAAATCTCTGACCTCCATTCTGCGCCTTACCGCCGAGAGGCTGTTGAGTAATGAGAGAGTATGGACCAATGGAGCGCATGTGGATCTTGTCCTCAACCATGTGGTGGAGCTTCAAGACATACATGTAACCAATGGCGATATCTTGGTCGAAGGCCTCACCTGTTCGCCCGTCAAAGAGCTTGACCTTACCACTCTCTGGTATGCCGGCCTTCACCAACTCTTCCTTAATTTCGTCCTCAGTTGCACCGGCAAATGGTGGCACCACTGCTTGATAGTTCAAGTTGTGTGCAGCAAGACCCAAGTGCATCTCAAGAATCTGACCCAGGTTCATACGGGAAGGCACCCCGAGTGGAGTGAGGATAACGTCGATAGGAGTACCGTCTGCCATGTAAGGCATGTCAGCCACTGGCAAGATTCTAGAGATTACTCCCTTGTTACCGTGACGTCCTGCGAGCTTGTCACCCACTGAGACATTTCTAAGTTGAGCTACTTGGATGTGGATTCGCTTCAAGATTCCACTCTCAAGTTTGTCGCCCTTCTCACGAGAGAAGACTTGTACAGAAATGACACGACCCTTCTTGCCACCTTCCATCCTCTTCGAAGTATCTTTGACATCACGTGCCTTCTCACCGAAGAGAGATCTAAGCAAACGCTCTTCAGGAGTGAGTTGTGATTCACCCTTAGGTGTAATCTTACCGACAAGGATGTCGCCGGACCTTACTTCAGCACCGACACGGATAATACCGTCTTCAGCCAAGTTCTTGAGCTTACTCTCACCAACATTTGGAATGTCGCAAGTAGTCATCTCTGGACCGAGCTTCGTGTCACGCACTGTTACTTCAAACTCCTCAATGTGGATTGAGGTAAACTTACTCTTCTCTACTAATCTTTCAGAAATAATGATGGCGTCTTCGTAGTTAGAACCGCTCCAACTCATGAAGGCTACGAGAACGTTCTGACCAATAGCCATTTGGCCATTGTCGGAGGAAGATGTGTCAGCGAGGACAGTTCCCTTCTTCACCTTCTGCCCAAGTTCCACTGAAGGTCTCTGGTGGAAAGCGGTAAAACCGTTTGTCATGGAGAAGTTTACTAGTGGGAATACATGATCCTTACTCTTATCATCCTTCACCGTAATAGACTTCGCATCCACTTTAGAAACTGTGCCGTTCACACTGGAGAAGATAACGCGCCCAGTATCGCGAATAGCTACTTCCTCAACACCAGTTGCTACAAGCGGTGCTTCAGGAAGAACGCATGGGGTGCCCTGCTTCTGCATGTTCGAACCCATGAGTGCGCGGTTGGCATCATCGTGGTTTAGGAATGGAATCATTGAGGTAGGGATGGAGAAAGCTTGGTTCGTAGCCACGTCGATGAAGTGCACTTGTGCCTTAGGCACAGTGGTAGGAGTGCCCTTGTGTCTCACTTCAACAATACTTGGTACAAGCTTGTCATCCTCAACTGGAGTAGCAGCGTGAGCAATATTGAAATCCTCTTCCTCAAGAGCATTGAGGAATTTAATCTCGCCAGTAATCTTGCCGTCCTTCACTACTGCATAAGGAGTTTCGATCATGCCGAAGTCATTGACTCTGGCGTATGAAGCGAGGCGGAGGATGAGACCGATGTTCGGACCTTCAGGAGTTTGGATTGGGCAGAGTCGTCCGTAGTGGGAAGGGTGGACGTCGCGCACTTCATAACCCGCACGAGCACGTGAGAGACCACCAGGACCCAAGGCAGAAACAGTACGCAAGTGCTCAAGCTCTTCAAGAGCATTGGTCTGTTGCATGAACTGTGAAAGCTGGTTGGTAGTGAAGAATTCCTTCATCCTCGCCTGGAGAGGCTTAGGAGAAATGAATTGCACAGGGAGAGTCACGTCAGTATCAATAGTGGACATCCTGTTCTGGATATTCCTCTTGATCTGAGCCATACCTACACGAATCTTCTGCTGGAAAAGTTCCCCAACAAAACGCACTCGGCGACTACCGAGGTGATCAATGTCATCTTCCTTGGAACCTGGAGTGGTGTTGAGTTCGGCAATGTGAGAGATGATGAGCACTAGGTCGTGGAGGGAAAGAGTGCGGCGCTCAATTTCCTTGCTAGTTTCCTTGATGCCGAAACGGTTGTTGAAACGGAAACGTCCTACACGTGAGAGATCGTAGCGCTCCTTGTCGAAGATTGACTGCACGAATTCGCGAGCGTTCTCGGCTGCAGCCAAGTCGCCATCACGCAAACGTCGGTGAATCTCAATAGCCGCTTCATCTACATTGGTAGTGTGATCCTTGGCCAGAGACTTGTCGATAAAATGTTTAACTGCTGGTGCATCGGTGAAGAGGGCGTGAATCTTGTCGTTTGTTGCCACACCGAAAGCACGAAGGAGAGTAGTTACTGGGAACTTCCTCTTCCTATCAATCCTTACGAAGATAGTGCCGTCGAGGTCAGTCTCGAACTCCATCCAAGCACCGCGACCTGGGATGACCTTGGCACCGAAGGTCTTCTTGCCCTTAATCTCCTGAGCAGTGAAGGATACTCCAGTAGAACGAGCAAGCTGTGGCACAACTACGCGCTCAATACCTGAGATCACGAAAGTACCATGGTTCGTCATGAGAGGAAGGTCTGCCATAAAGATTTCCTGCTCCTTCTCTGTACCCATGATGAAGTTCTTCAACTTAACACGCACCTTAAGCGGTGCTTCGTAGGAAAGTTTCCTCTCTTTAGCAACATACTCGCCCC
>JAIFWL010000047.1 GCA_019661845.1 Candidatus Parcubacteria bacterium | reverse complement strand
GGAGAGTTTCAGGCAAGTGGGATAGCCTCGCCCAGTATGAAGATGAAGTCAAGAATATGAACGAGCGCATGAGCCCAGAGGAGAAGGCGATGATGGAGAAGTTTAAGGATATGAATGAGATGTATGTCTCTGGCAGCCGAGAAATCTTCAAAGTCTGGTAACTCAACATAAGATAGGCAAACATAGATAAACCATAGCGATATATCGCTATTCCTAATATGTACAAATCCTACGATCGTAGAATTTGTACTTATTGACAAATTTGTATAATAGTACATAGTAGTACGCGGTCTGCACAACAACCGTTTCTGAGGAGATACGATAATGAGAAAGTGTGTGTTCGCCCTCTTGCTCGCCTGCCTCTCGACCCCGCTTCTCGCGCAGTCACCCACCCTCCCCGAGGGCACGGTGGCGCCGCTCGAGAAGCTCTCGATCCTGAAGCTCGACCAGCTGGGCCACACCCAGCCGTGCGGGGAGTACTTCCGGTTCACCGGCGTCCCCACCGATCCGACCAAGGTTGGATCCGTCCTCTTCATCTTCGATTCCAATACCACGAAGCAGGGCGGGCGCGACATGGCCCTGCCGATGCTCGGCAGCGACAAGCTGCGGATCCGCGTGGTGAAGGACATGAAGACACCCACAGTCAACATCCTTCACAGGGGCGGCCCGATCTATCCGTGGGTGGAGATCAGCATCTCCCCCGCCGACCTCGAGAAGGCGCCGTGCCTCAAGTACTCGAAGTTCGCGGTATAGAAGAACGCCGCGACAACCTCACCCAGCATGCCGCATCGATACTCTCGGTGCGGCGGCTTTTATTTTATAAACTCCTCCACTTGACTTTTTACTAATTTAGGTGTATTATATAGATAGTGGATTTTGTGGCAGCTATGCCTTAAATAGCAGGAGGGCACCATGTATATTGTGATCATCGTTTGCTTCGCCCTGTTTCCCATCGTCGGCCTCACGAGTGTTCTCAACGGCCGCCGTAAGTGGCGCAGAGTGACCGAGGAGGGTGGAGAAGCCAATGCCGAGAAGGTCTCGAGGGTACGTTGGCGGCCGAAGAAGGTCATCGACTTCCAGCTACAGAAGGTTGTTGTGGTCTTCCTGACCCACGCCCACTGCGAATGGTGGGAGATCGGCCTCGAGGTCGATTACAATCATGAGAGTGCGGAGGCATTCCGCCGCCTCATGAAGACCAGGGTCGAGCTCATCGACCTCGACTTCATCTCTCAGATGAAGGGCTCGGGGCACTCAAACATGAGTTGATACCTACGGGTGAAGCCGTACTCTTAATGCTTCATCCAACCTCGCACACACGAGAGCCTCGCGCTCGCTGTGGGTGCGAGGTTCTTTGTTTTTATTCCCCCAATCCAGATTTTAATATTTCGTTGATTGTAATATCGGGAGAGAAGGAGGCTTCTTCACTCTCACACTCCCGCCTCTCTGATTCACTATAAGTAGTGCAGTCTCTGAGGTGAGTGCTGAAGCTCACATACACTACCCCTGGTTCCTTAGTAGTAGCATATACATACTGGTTATATGAATCTTGTGAGAGAGTGGTGACACAGTACTCCTCTCCTTCAATAACTCTCGTCACACTCTGCCCTGCTC
The DNA here is from genome assembly GCA_019661845.1 of Candidatus Parcubacteria bacterium. GTDB lineage: Bacteria > Patescibacteriota > Minisyncoccia > Phycocordibacterales > Zambryskibacteraceae > UBA5004. The sequence goes on along the minus strand of JAIFWL010000047.1, from coordinate 2,496 downwards.
TCGCCCCCACCTCTCCTGCGTTGGTACACATGAGAGGTCGCTGCTCCACTCTCACACGAGGCGGCCAGTCGAGAGGTTCTATATACTTGGTACCGAAGTTAGCTGGGTACTCGAAGTTGAGCCCACTCTCAGGATCAGTAGTCGAGAGCCAACCCGCTCTCAAATCTCGACCATCCTTGGGCGCTTCATAGTGATCAGGTTTAAATATGAGGTACCCCACCCCTAAGAGCATGAGGATGGCAGCGAGTACGAATAGACCTAGTATCAAACCATATTTACTCATAGTTGTATCAATATAACGCTTTCTTCCTCACTTTACGACAATGGAAAAGGGAGCCCGCACAAGCCGGACTCCCTTCGTATTTCTGAAATCGTGTTATTTAGTCGCCTTCGGTTCGGAGTTGCTTACGAGACTGAGCTTCCTTACCTTTCTTGACCTGAGCAGGAGGACTGCTAGGTTTGAATTCTTTCTTCCAGTTGAAGAGCAGCACTTGATCGCAGTTCTGGCAGATGTCCAGGTGGTACATGGTACACCCTGCAGAACATTGGTGATCGTACTTGCGAAAGTCGTGCTCGCAGACCAGGCAGAGACACACTGTTACAGTTATGCCCATGAGCTCCTCCGCTAACGCCTAGCCCAACAATATCAAATATCAAAAATAAGGAAAGAGTCGCTTGGGTACAACGTCTTTTTTAAAGTCAGGCTTAAATTAACGATAAAATCATGCTAACAACTATCGCCATTATATTGCTCATCCTCTGGCTCCTGGGATTTGTAACCTCTTACACCTTGGGCGGCTTCATCCATGTGCTCTTGGTAGTCGCTATTGTAATGTTCCTCATCAGGATCATTAGAGGGCAGAATCCAGTCGCTTAAAAGTTCAAAGTTTATTTAAACTTTTAGGTATTTCCTCACTGCTAGGAGACTTGAGAGTGCACCAATGAGCACACCCGAGACCAGCACTATCGCTGCCAGTTCTAGGATGTGTCTCAAGTAGTAAGAGAACATGTTCAACCCGATGAAGAAGTTTTGAGTTGCACCACCCAAGTAGTAAGTGAGGGGGAAGAAGAGTATGAGGGTCAGTAACCCTGCTACTACTCCATAAATAATTCCTACTACTAGGAATGGCCCTTGGATATAACTCGAGGATGCACCTACTAGGCGCATGACACTAATCTCATCCTTAGCAATGTAGATAGTGAGGCGGATGGTATTGAAGGCAATGAGCATAGAGATCACAGCCAGAGCCACCGTCAGGGCGAAGCCAATCCTGTTCGCCGAGTCTATGATATTGGTGAGCTTGTCTATGGCAGCCTTGTTCTGGAAGTAATTTACTCGGTCGACAATAGATGTCTTACCCTCTCCCAGCACGTTGTCTCCATCCAGGAACTCTGCTACTCCCGCATATTGCGAGGGATCACGCGCCTTGATATTGAGTACTGCGCCAAGCGGATTCTCCCCCAACTCGTCGAGTGCTGCGAGGATAGAGGGATCGCTCGAATGCCTTTCTTTGAAATCTGCTAGGGCCTCCTCGCGAGAGACGTAGGTTACGAGAGAGACTTCCGGCAAGGATTCGAGAGAGTGTTTAATATTTAAAATATCTTCCTCGCTTGCAGTCGGGATGAAGGTGACATTGATATCAATCTTACTCTGTAGTTCAGCTAGAGCTGTATCCAGGATTGCACTAGAGAAGGAGATGAGTGCAATGACAGAGAGGGTTACTGTCATCACTAGGACCGAGGCCAGGGAGACTGTGCCATTCCTCCAGAAGTTGAATAACCCTGTACGGAAGACTCTCTTAAGCTTGGTGGCGATTAATTCTTGAGTCATGTTATTTATAGTGAGCTTGTCGAACTAGGCGAAATATTTGCCCGAGCGATCATCACGGATCACTCTCCCCTTGTCGAGTGCGATGACGCGCTTACCGAGAGAGTCTATTATACCCTTGTTGTGTGTAGTGAGGATGACAGTAGTACCAAGATCATTAATCTTTTTTAAAATTTGAACCACGTCATATGTATTTACTGGATCCAAGTTCCCTGTCGGCTCATCGGCAATGATCACATCTGGTTCGTTGACCAAGGCGCGAGCTATGGCGACACGCTGCTTCTCCCCACCTGAGAGCTCGCGAGGGAAGTTCCAGATCTTCGGCGTAAGATCCACCAGCTCGAGCACGTGTGGCACATCTTGCTCGATCTCCTCATCACTTCTACCAGCTACCTCCATGGTGAAGGCAATGTTCTCATATACAGTCTTGTTCGGCAGTAGGCGGAAGTCTTGGAAGACCATCCCCACCTTACGGCGGAATTCATTGATCTCTTTCCTCCCAAGCTTCTGCACATCCTTGTCTTGGAAGGATATGGTACCTTGGCTTGGCTTCTCCTCACCGAGGAAGAGTTTCAAGAGAGTAGTCTTACCAGCGCCGGATGGTCCGACGATAGAGACAAATTCCTTAGGCTCAATGGTGAAGCTCACATCCTCAAGTGCTACTGAGT
>JAIFWL010000046.1 GCA_019661845.1 Candidatus Parcubacteria bacterium | reverse complement strand
GGATTAGAGCTGTTTTAAATCCGGTGACGTGAGTACCACCCTCAGCAGTGTAAATGTTATTGGCGAATGGGAGTAAACGCGAGGTGATGTCATCGACATACTGTAGTGCTACCTCAACTGTCTCGTAGTCGTTATTATTAGCAGCCTTCTCTACATAGAAAATGTTTTTATGAATGGGCTTGGCATGTTCGTTCTCAAACCTCACAAGAGACATGAGCCCTCCCTCGAAGTAGAAGGACATGGAGGGAGCATCCAAACTAAGTTCGCGGAGGTAAAAGACTTCTGAAAACATGTTTTCAGCCCCCTTGGCAGGGGGAACCACGTTACGTGCATCAATGGCACTAATGCGCAGACCTTTTACAAGATATGCTTGCTGGCGCATGTGTGAGACGATGCGGTCGAAGTTGAAGTCAGTAATGGGGAAAATTTCTGGATCTGGTTGGAAGGTTATGACTGTGCCGTGTTCCTTAGTACTACCCACCTTCTTCACCGCGGCCTTCTTCTTGCCACGACTGTACTCTTGCATATAAATGCCACCATCCTTGTGTACCTCTGCACGAGTGGAGAGTGAGAGAGCGTTTACCACTGATGCACCTACGCCGTGAAGACCTCCAGAAACTTTGTAGCCTTCGCCGCCGAACTTACCTCCAGCGTGGAGGGTGGTCATGATAGTTTCTAATGCAGAAACTTTAGTTTGTTTATGAATATCTACTGGGATACCACGACCGTTGTCTACAACGCGCACGCGGTTACCCGGGAGGAGTGCCACCTCGATGTCGTTTGCGAAGCCGCCCATGGCCTCATCGCGAGAGTTGTCGAAGATCTCGGTAATAAGATGGTGGAGACCATCTGGGCCTGTCGTACCAATGTACATGCCCGGTCGCTTCCTGACTGGTTCAAGACCCTCGAGGACGGTAATACTCTCAGCACTGTAATTGTCTTTTTGCTTCTTTTCTGTCATTCGCATGTGCCTATTCGTTAAGGCTTTCGTATACATATTTTAGCATATTTGAGCCTCGAAAGAAAGGTCATTTTTAAGTAAAAAACGGCGCCGTCCGAGGACGGCGCCGAAGGGGAAGTGAGCTAGTCTGCAGTGCTCCATCCCTCGAAACGAGTCCGGCTTCGTCGCCGGTAGTTCCAGTAACTGAATCGTCTGGGGATGGAGATCGCGAATCCAAGAATCGCCCACATAGTGGCACCCTCTGGGAAAACCGCATTGACTACCCTCTTATATTAAACAGCACTTGAGATTATATTGCTACACTCTCCTCACTTCCCCACCGAAGTCCTGCTCAGTACGCTCTTCGAGCTTCTTGTGCACTTCGTTCACTTCTTCATTGGTCAGAGTGCGTTCTAGGTGGCGATAAGTGATGCGGAAGGTGTAACTCAAACGATCTTTGCCGAACTTATCTGCATTCTCATATTTATCAAGGAGTTCAACATTCTCAATCATTGATTCACCCACTTCGCGAATGAGGTCGAAGTAGTCGTTTGGTATAAAAGTGTTCGGCACGACAAATGATATGTCGCGTATGACCGGTGGGAATTTAGAAACTTCTTTGTACTTCGTTCCAAGTTTCAATTGGCTCTTCACTCTAGGATCCTCGGACCAGAGTAGGCGGATGTCAGGCAAGTCCATCGAGGCAATAGCTAGTCGCTCAAGACCGAAGCCGAACGCCCAACCAGAGTAGCCTTCAAGACCGAAGTTTTGTAATACGGTCTTCCTCGGCATACCACTTCCCAGCATCTCAATCCACACGCCGTTGATAAGAGCCTCCATTTCAAACGATGGATCAGTGTATGGGAAGTTGTGGTCGTAGAAACGGAACTCAACCTTCTCACCGAAAATGCTTTTAGCAATTTCTGACAAAACATTTTTCAAATCCTCTGGAGTAACATTCTCGCTATCGGGCGCAAGATACAAACCACCCATCTGGTGGAAGACATTCATGTGTCTATTATCAATCTCATCCTTCCTATACACCTTGCCGTGACAGATGGCGCCGAAGTGCTCACCTCTAGCAATCCTCTCCTTCACCTCAGGATGATTTAAGTAGTAATACCAGAAGACAGTGTCGTGAGTACGAAGCACATGCGTGTCATCGACATAATAAGTATCAGATTTACTTCGTGCGGGATGCCCCTCCGGCATGTTGAAGAGGTCGAAGAGAATATCGGTTGAAACTATCTCTGGAATTTCTATTACGTCGAAGTTCTCTAAGCTCTTAACCTTGAGAGTTCGGTCTACAATTTCCTTGAGAGGGCTTCCCTCTGTACGAGAAAGGTCGGGTTGATTAATGAAGCGCTTGAGCCGCTCTGCTTCGACGTCGCGCCTCTCTAGAAGCTCTGCCTTAAGGCGCTTCTCATCCAGAGAATCTATAGTAATTTGCATCTCATGAATTATACGATAAAGGTTGAAAATGTCACATAATTCGTCTATAATCTAGAGGACTTTCGTTTATGCCTGACATCTCCCTATTAATGCTATATGGGTCTCTTTTCCTCTCGCTATTTTTCGAGGTTTTTCTACTTATCACCTACTTTGAGGTGCAGGGTGAGATGAGAGCTGAGGATGAGATGCTGGCTCAATTTTTAACGAAACCTCATTCAGAGGTTTCGTTTCCAACTACCACGATCATCGTACCGTCTTTCAATGAGGAGAAGACGGTTGCGGCAACTATTAACTCCCTCCTTAACTTAAATTATCCGAAGGACAAACTTAATCTAATCCTCGTCGATGACGGCTCAACAGATAACACGTTAGAAGTTTTAAATAGTTTTAAAAATAATCCGCAGGTAAAAGTTCTAACTAAAGAGAACGGTGGTAAGCATACAGCAGTAAACCTCGCCTTGGAGCACGTGGAGACTGAACTCGTCGGGTGCCTTGATGCAGACTCGTTTGTTACGGCGGATGCATTGAAGAATATTGTGCCTTACTTCGATGATGTGGAGGTGAAGGCTGTCACCCCATCTATCAAGGTCTACGAGCCTGGTAATGTGATCCAACATATCCAGAAGACAGAGTACAGTTGGTCCATCTTCCTCCGCCGCATGCTCTCCTCACTCGGTGCTCTATACGTTACTCCGGGACCATTCTCTATCTTCCGCAGGCAAGTTTTCCGCGAACTTGGTAACTATAAGCAGGCACACATGACAGAGGACATGGAAATAGCTATGCGCATGCAGAAGAATTATTACAAGATTGTAAATTCTCACCGAGCGCACGTGTATACCGTTACTCCTTCGACGTTGAAGAGCTTGGTGAAGCAGAGAGCACGTTGGTCCTACGGCTTCCTCAACAATGCTTTCGACTATCGTGAATTATTCTTTAATAGGAAGTACGGCCACTTCGGCATGTTTATCATGCCTATTGCCACTCTCTCAACCTTCACCTCCTTCATCATGGTGACACATGTGGTGTGGGGTTGGGTGAAGAGAGGTTTGCAAATGTTCAATAGATTCCAAGCAGTTGGGTTCTCAAGCAACTTCTCCTTACCATCCTTCGACTGGTTCTTTGTAAACACTGGAGTCCTTACTCTTGTAGTCACCATAGCTGTGGTCATGACTATTTATATACTCTACTTATCGCTGAAGCTCGCTGATGGTAAGTTCAAGCTTCACCGAGGGCTCCTCTACTACTTATTCCTATACGCATTTATGGCACCGCTCTGGCTCTCTAAAGCACTCTTCGATACGGCATTTAGACGCAAGGTTTCTTGGCGGTAAATACTCCGCAAATATAAGTTGGCAAAACGCGCTATCATTTGCTACTGCAAATGCACGCTCCACTCCATTCGATTGCGAAAGTCATCCCATGACTTATCGCTGTGACGTTTTCCAACCTACATTTGCTCCGTTTATGAAATACGGATACGAATAAGCGCCGCTCGACCAAGAGGTCTTCGCGGCGCTATTGTCTCGGCTCTTGCCCGATATGTTACTAGGGTAGGTCTACGGTGAGAGTGGTGACGGTGATCTCGTACGTTCCGTCATATTCATCACCGGAATTCCTTTCGTATTTCTGTTTAGCCACCTTTGATTTGCAGAAGAGATTTTCCTGGGAGCAGAATTCCTGAATCCAGGCGATCTCCTCTACTTTCAATGGATCGAGTGGATGTTCGAACTCAAGTTGGA
>JAIFWL010000045.1 GCA_019661845.1 Candidatus Parcubacteria bacterium | reverse complement strand
GGGATGGGAGACAACCGCATCGGGAGTGCTGACTCGCGCCTATGGGGACCAGTGCCAGAGGACAACATCATCGGCCGACCTATCATCCGCTTCATGCCACCCTCCTTCTTGCCAGGTAATGCTTCTTACACCACCGATTCACACAATAATTCGCAATGACACAGAAACTTGTAACGAAGCCGGGCTTGAATGAGTTTGACCAAGGTCTCATCATCGCTTCTTACTTCGGCTTCATGCCTGTGTCGGCGCCGAAAGTCCTTGATAAGGATATTGAGGTAGCCCGCACCTCTAACTCTGAGCCATACTTCGACGCAGTAGAGAAGGCTTCCTTGATCCGCCATTATCTGGAGAACAACTTCTCCTCCTTGCCTCACCCATTGGCCATGATTTACAAGCAACCAGTGGTGAAGAAGCGTATCCCCGGCTACGGACTCCACTTCATCGGCGCCTCAGGTGGTATTGCTGAAGCCACACTTATCCGCACCGCTCTCTCCATGCTCTCTGAAGCAGGTTACAAGAACTTACGCGTAGATCTTAACTGCGTTGGCGATAAAGAATCTCTCGCAGTCTATGAGCGTGAGCTCGGGAACTATGTGAAGAAGTTCGGCCAGTCCTTAAACGCTCCACTTAAAGAGAGTTTGAAAGCAGACCTCTTCAACCTTTTCCGTCATGAGGATGAGGAGATGATCCGTTTGCGAGTGGGTGCGCCCTCCTCCATCACCTTCCTCTCGAGTCAGAGCCGTTTACATTTTAAAGAAGTGCTTGAATACCTTGAGGCACTCGGGATTGAGTTCCGCCTTGCTCCAGAATTAATCGGGGAGAAGAACCATGTCTCCCACACCGTCTTCGCTATCAAGAGTGTTGGTTCTGCTTCACCAGAGCTTGAAGTAACGGAGGAAACTTTGGCTGTCGGTTACCGCTACTCACGCCTAGGTCGGAAGATGGGTTTGAGGAAAGAAATTCCTATGGCAGGTTGTTCCATCTTCTCCACTCCAGGGAAGGAACTGGGAAAGAAAGTTTACAAACAGTTACCTCGACCGAAGTTCTACCTAGTTCAACTCGGCCAGATGGCCAAGGTGAAGACCCTTGCTCTCATTGAGCTCCTGCGCTCACACAAGATTCCAGTGCATCACTTCCTCGGCAAGGATAAGCTCGCAGTTCAACTCGCAAACGCCGAGAGTTTACAAGTGGGATATTTGATAATCATCGGGCAGAAGGAGGCCTTAGACGGCACCGCCACCATTCGCAATGTCACTACCCGTGCCCAAGACACCATCCCGCTAGAAATGCTCCCGCAGTACCTTAAGGATATTCATCTGTAACCTAATCATTCGTAACATAACCTGTGCGACACCGAGTGTCGCACAGGTTTACATATCTTTTAAATATTGAATTTCCTCTTGGATAAGTTTGGCGGTACTTGTTTTTACGAATGTATCGTAATCTTTCACATTTTTGAATTCACCCATCAATATCTCTGGCACCAGGAGTTTACCCCAACGATTTTCCTTAACCACATCAGAATAGCTTGACCATGGGTACTGATCTTCTTTCTTAAACCATTTAGAAATTTCTCGCGGATTACGATGAATATACGCAGAAAGATAACGGAGTTGATCATCATTTTCCACATGTACCGCCCGGTAGGGACCTTGGAAAACGTGCCCAGATTTTTCATATTTAGTATTGTAGTACTTACCGTAAGCATTAAGTATACGTTGCATATAAGAAGCGATTCCTTCATCTGAAACTTCTTTAACGATCAAATGGAAATGGTTTGGCATAATACAAAATGAGACAATCTCAACCATTCGACCCCTAACCACATCTTGGTCAATACTGTGCGACACTCGGTGTCGCACAAAGTCTTCAATTAGTCTCCCTAGATTAGTGAAGACCTTGGGCGATTGGAAATAAAGAATGAGAAAAAGAAAACGAGAAAAATCTCTCATATCGTGGAAAATCATTTGTTTATTAACCCCTCTATTGAAGACGTGGTAATACTCACCTGGAGCTATTCTGACTTTTCTCACACCTCTCATTATACATGTGGTACTGTGCGACACTCGGTGTCGCACATGTTGACAAGCTATAATTTTAAGTGGATTCTATAAAAAGAAGGTTCGCCGTAGTGGCGAGGCCATGCCGGGCTCTGTAGTGGAGCACAAGGAGGCAAGATGCAACTCGTGAGTTTATACCAACACTTCGGCAACTTGGCGATCGGGATGTCAGACACTGATCTAAGAGTTACTCAGTGGCAGAAGAACTGTGAAGAATCGGCCACAATGGGGCCATATCCACCCACCCCATTCTTCTCTTGTGAAAATGGTGGGGTACGGACACTCATCTCCGGCATGATCTGGCACTCTACTCACTTGGCCATAGTGGGAAGTGGGCTATCCAACGAAAGTGGCACTGGCCCAGAACTCTACGCTATGTACAAGTATCGTGACATGCACCCGTTCTATCTTGTACGTACACACCCGCACAGCTTCTTCGAAGAAGGGCTTCCTGGGCCGGAGCAAATCTATGAAGAAATTCTAGAATCACTACAACTAAGATATCGACCGGCCTTGCGAGACAAGGCTAAGTGGCGAGAGGGAGCGTCACTAAACCTTCCAGCCTCGAAAGTTCGCCTTCTACGGAAGATGATCAAGCAACTAGACCGCCAGCTCGGACAGGGATCAGACTTTTTCCGCACCTGAGCCGTGCTCGGGGCGTCGGTGGCCATTGTGGTCACCGACGTTTTCATTTATAAAATAGGATGTAGACAATAATTTGGCTCCATGTTAGAGTACTTTGGCAATATTTATGGCAGCATCTTCAGTTAATATCGAGGTCGTTAAGGGAGCGAACGAGAACAATCTCGGCGTTTTGCGACGCTTCACCAAGCGTGTGCAAGCTGCAGGCGTACTCCCTCGTGTACGATCCAAGCGCTACTCTGAGCGCACTCCTTCTGCTAATACTCGCAGAGCTAAGACCATCGCCTTCCTTAAGAAAAAGGAGGTTACTACTGAACTTATCAAACTCGGCAAGATGGCTGAAGTATCCAAGTTTAGCAAGCGAAGGAAATAAGTTGTCGATTTCAATCAAGAATAAAACTCGGAAGTCCCCTCCTCGACTTCCATTTGAAAGAATGGCTGAGTCAGTACTCGGCAAGAGTTATGATCTCTCTCTAGTATTCTGCGGAGAAGCAGAGTCTCACAAGTTAAATTATCAATACCGAGGCAAGGATAAGCCCACCAATGTTTTAAGCTTCCCTATTTCACCCAATTCTGGAGAAATTTTTATCGACCTTAAAACTGCGGAGAAGGAGTACAAGAATTTTGGCCTAAGTTTCCAAAAGTTCGTTGGATATCTCTTTATTCACGGTTTACTGCATTTGAAAGGGATGGAACATGGCTATACAATGGAGAAAGCAGAAAAAACTTTGTTAAAAAAGTTTTTAAATACACAAGTTGGCTCGTCACATAATAACCGGCATTGATATAGGTTCCACTCAAACTAAGGTCATCATCGCCGAAGGACTTTCTCCTAAAATAATTGGTACAGGTATAAGTGAGACTCGTGAAGTTGAACGTGGCTATATTACCAACTCTGCTGAATGTTCAGAGAGCTTACGCACAGCAGTAGAGCGCGCCGAGAAGATGGCTGGGGTCAAGGCTCGGCGCGCGTTTGTATCCTTCAGCGGGATTGGTCTTACTAGCCTCTCAGCCAGTGGCTCAACATCTATCACGCGCGCGGACATGGAGATCACTGAGCGAGATCTCTCAGCTGCCTTGGAGGCAGCTGAGGCCTCTGCCTCTTCAGGTGAGCAAGCGCTCAATAAGAAAATCATCAATACCATCCCGATTGAGTGGAAGATTGATGGTAAGCCCGTCTGGGGAGAGCCGAAGGGTCTTAAGGCTCACAAGCTTGAGGTAAGGGCGCTATTCATCACCTGTCTTGAACACCACTTAGCCGAACTTATTAAAACAGTTGAGGGTGCAGGTCTTGAGGTCGTAGATATTGTAGCCGCACCTGTGGCCGCAAGCTTCGTCACAGTGAGCAAGAAGCAGAGGCGAGTGGGTGCCATGCTCGCAGATATTGGTGCCGAAACACTTTCTATAATCGTGTTTGAGAACAATAATCTAGTTTCCTTAGAAGTATTCCCTATTGGTGGTGCTGATATTACCAATGACATTGCGCTAGGTCTTAAGGTCTCTCTTGAAGAAGCTGAGACTATCAAGCTCGGCGGTCTCTCG
>JAIFWL010000044.1 GCA_019661845.1 Candidatus Parcubacteria bacterium | reverse complement strand
GGGGTGCTCTTCCGATCTGAAGAGGCATAAGGAGTTTCTGCGACTTCACCAGAATTTTATTATGTGGATGCTCGACATCTATCCAGTATGATTCGAGAGTTTCGTACGGGTAGTGCACCTTCCCGCGAGTAATGCCGTGCTCATCTACTACTACATGCAGAGTCTCGGGTGGCCTATTGATAAATAATGCGAGAGAGAAGGCGCTTATGAGTACAAGAATACCGAAGATGGTATTACCGAGAATAATAGAAACTACTGCAATAGCGACAGAGAGTATACCCACAGCCCAGAACCAGTCTTGTGTTCGCTCCTTGTGCTCGTACTCGTGAGCATCCCACTCAAGTTTAAAGGACTGCTTGTTCATTACACATAATTATACACTTCGACAAGCTCAGTGCGAGCAACAAATTTATTTAACAGTGCTACCTGGCTTCACATCTCTTGCTGGGTGAAGAAGAACTGGTTCCTTATCATCTGCACAGAGGATCATGCCTTGGCTTTCCATACCCATCATCTGCCTTGGCTCTAAGTTACTGGCGACTGGAACTATTTTACCCACGAGAGACTCTGGTTCCGGCACAACTTTAGAAATTCCAGAGAGGATTTGTCTTGGGGCTTCTTCACCTAGGTCTACCATTAGCTTAAGGAGCTTCTCTGAACCCTCCACTCTTTCAGCACTAAGTATCTTACCCATCTTTATCTCCACCTTCTTGAAGTCATCTATATTTATCATGAATGAATTGTGTTACAACGGGCAATATAAACTAGAAAATGATAACATCTTTTTCGGAGGCGTCGCATAGTGGTTTAGTGCACCGGTCTTGAAAACCGGAGTCTCGCAAGGGACCGTGAGTTCGAATCTCACCGCCTCCGCCCAGTTATTTCTTAACTACTTGTACTTTATATTCGCGTGTGAAGAAGAGGTAGAAGATTTCAAGGAGACCAACAGTGTTTATGAGGAGGAGAGCGATGAACCAACCTTTCTGCTGTAAGCCAGCCGCTCGCCAGAGAGCCATACCCTTCCAGATCAAAGTCCACACGATAACGGCGAAGATTATTAGCGGATTTATCCCTGCTAGACTCGATAAAATATTTGTTGTTGCCATAGCACAATAATATCTCAAAGTGGGGAAGATGTGTAGCGCCTTGTGGTATAGTCACTCTATGAGACTCATGGCTATAGATTATGGGGAGAAGAGGGTTGGCATCGCCTCAACTGATGAAGGTGGGAGCTTCGCCTTGCCTCGCACAGTGCTTCCAAATGACGAGAAGCTCTTAGAAAATGTTTTAGAAATGGTAAAGAAGGAAAGTATTGAGGAAGTTATCATGGGAGAGTCCAAGAACTTCGCAGGGGAAGACAATTTAATTATGAAGAAGGCCCTAGAATTTAAATCAGAGTTAGAAAGTAGGGGAGTTAAAGTAATTCTTCATCCTGAAGTGCTTACAACTATGGAAGCGCGTCGCTTACAAGGCAACAACGATATGACAGATGCCTCTGCAGCAGCCTTAATACTTAAAAACTACTTAGAAAGTAGGGTATAATTTGTGCATGGCTGTTCCTAGAAGAGCACAATCTTTCTTCTCCTTCTTTCCTACGCCGGAATTCTTGCTCCTTTCTACTGCTGGCATTGCTATTAAGGATAAGGGAGTACGCTTCGTCCAATTCAAATCTCTCAAACTCTCAAGTTGGGGCACTGCACCCTTGCCTATAGGAGTAGTTGAGTCCGGGTTTATCACTGATCCGGCTAGTGTAAGCAGTGTGTTGAAGGAGATGGCTGTTGCTCACAAGATTAATTATGTTCGAGCCACTCTTCCAGATGAGAAGGCCTATCTCTTCACCACCGTTATAGATAAGGTTCCTCCAGAGAGTCTGCGAGATGCCGTCGCCTTTATCATCGAGGAGAATGCGCCTGTCTCTCTCCCTGAATCAGTCTTCGATTTCCAAGTAGTAGATGCTAACCATCCATCGGGTATTAAGGTGACAGTTGCAGTTGTTACTAAGAAGGTTATTGAAGCGTATCAAGATGTTTTCCATGCTGCAGGTATTACGCCCATCTCCTTCGACATTGAGTCGCAAGCTATAGCTCGAGCGGTCATTCCTGAAGGAGATGCGCGCACTACTCTTATAGTCTCCCTCGGTGAGAGTAAGGCCAGCTTCTACATAGTGGAGAATGAGGTTGTGCAGTTGAGTACCACTCCTGCTCAAGATGTTCTAGCCAAGGGTGCGCCTATTAACCCTCAAGACCTTAGGAACGAACTCAGGAAGGTGCTCACATTCTGGAGTAGCAAGGTAGATGCACGAGGACAAGCGGAGAAGAAGATTGAAAGAGCGATAGTCTGTGGCACCGGTGCGGAGAACATCACTCTGATTAATGAAATTATGAGTGAGTGCCCAGTAGAGTACTCTCTGGCTGATGCTTGGACCAATGCTAAAGCCGCGTCGAAGAAAGCTCCGATAGCCGAAGTTCCAGAGTACCTCTCGGCTATCGGGGCAGCTCTCCCTGTGAAGAAGCGTCGCATGTACAAGATGCTTACAGATGAGGAGCGGGGAGTGGTCTCAAGCGCCTATCACAGTAGGAGAAGTGCGGTCATGCTAGGGGCCTTAATGGCGGTGCTCGCCATAGGTCTCATCGGCCTCTTCCCCTCATACATGCTTGCAGAGCTCCGGTACAAGGATGCTTCAAACCAACTTAAGATGATAGGCAATCTGGAACCTAGCGCAGAGGAAGCTGCTCTCCACGAGTGGCTCTCCGACTTCAACTTGAAGCTACGTACTCTGTCACAAAGAGAGAACGTGCGTAATGCCACTCCTTCGATAGGAGAACTTATTAAGATTAAAGATTCACAGATCAAGTTCACAAGTCTCGTGTGGTCACTCGATAAGGGTAAGCCAACTCTCTCGGTTACTGGGGTCGCCACCTCACGAGAGGACTTGATTACATTTGAAAACACGCTAAACAAGGATGGTCGCTGGGGCGAGGTGTCCATTCCTATTTCAAACTTGGCCAAGGATAAGGATATCGACTTCCAAGTTAAGCTCACTCCAACAATCTGATGAAGAAGACTCTTACATTACAAATGATCCTCCTCTCTCTGGCGGCACTCGCTATCGGAGGCTTAGCAGTACTTAGCTTCTACATGGTGAAGCAGAAGAATAGTGAAGCGACACAGCTTACTGAACTTGCAGATAAGCGTTCTAGTGAACTAGCTCTGGCTAATGCCACAGCGAACTTCCGTGAGGAGAATGCCAGCAACATCTCTTCACTAGATGAGCTCATCATTACAGACGATGAGCTTGTGAGCGCTATAAGTAAGATAGAATCTGTAAATAGTGTTATCGGGACGAAGACCACAATCATCTCACTAGAGAAGGAGAAGGTAACTAAGGAAGTGGACCCACACAAGATCCACTTAGTTATTGAAGCTCAAAGTGCAGATCAAGTGAAGACATTTGAGAAAGCATTCCAATTCGTGAAGTCACTTGAGAACTTACCCTTCCGTGCTGACATTGAGGAAGGCAGGCTAACCTTGGTGGGGGACAAGTGGGTAGCCAGAGTCTCTCTAGTCTTATACTTATTTAAACCTCATGAATAACTCTAAGAAATTCTTATCGCTCCCACACTGGATGCACTTCGGCGAGAGTCCTGTTGCGGATTGGAAGACGATATTTATCTTCGGCATCATCTGCACCTTGTTGCTAGTGGCTTTCGACATTTCGATCTTCCTTAATCTAGATAAGAATCAGATGTCCGGAGGTGAAGACACCTCTACTACTCAAGCTCCCGATGAGCAGAAGTTCGCCCACACTATTATCTACTATGCAGACCACACTGCTAGTCTAGATAGTTTGAATCTAGATGTTCCAAGAGACCCTTCGCTTTAATGTGCTCCCGGCAGGAATCGAACCTACATCAATGCCTTAGAAGAGCACTGCTCTATCCATTGAGCTACGGGAGCAAACAATCACAACACGATATTAGCATTTTATCTAACGTATCGCTATTTTCTTTACTGCATTTGAAACGGCTTTTACAACACCTGTATCGAATACGTCTGGGATGATTCTTTCTGCACTTGGATTCTTTACTACCTTAGCTAAGGCAATAGCGGCAGCGAGCTTCATCTCATTGGTAATATTCTTAGCCCTTGCTTCGATAGCACCCTTAAATATTCCTGGATAGACCAAGACGTTGTTCACTTGGTTAGGGAAGTCAGATCTACCAGAGGCGACAACTCTCGCTCCACCCAACTTCGCTTCGCTCGGCATGATTTCTGGCACAGGGTTCGCCAAGGCAAATATGATGGCATCTTTGTT
>JAIFWL010000043.1 GCA_019661845.1 Candidatus Parcubacteria bacterium | reverse complement strand
AGGGGGACCTCTTCAATAGTTCTCACCTGATGTGCTACGCAGGAAGGCCTATGGTGAGAGCAGTGACGGTGTATTCATAAGGTCCGTCATACTCATCACCCGAACACCTTTCACCTTTCCTTATGGACTCTTCCATCTTACATTCGAGCCCTTCCTGAGAGCACAACTCTTGAATCCACCCGATCTTCTCTACTACAGATGGATCAAGTGGATGTGGGAACTCGAGTTCCAGGGGTAACTTACCCTTTTCGGCTGTTCGAATAAGATTATCGAGCAGCTTGTTCCGAACCTCGAAACGGCGTACGAGACGATCTTTCCCCTCCCACTCCATCTTCTGAAGTTCGTTGAGGGCTGTGATCAATGTTTCCCTTTTTGTTCCTGTCTCGTCGAGCAACCGCAGGTATTTTGACAAAGCCATCCAGTCCTCACTTTCGTTTCCGCTTGAAAATCTAAACTAAATTCGAGGTAGCGTCAACCCTTTATATAGAATGGTTATTGAAAAAGTCGGCAGCAGTGACACCTGCTGCCGACTTCGTGTCGGCGCTTCACTCCCTCTCCTCATCCTCGAGAATACTTGGATCCCCCTCATCGAAGATGTAGATTCCCTCGAGGACGTTGATGTACTCACTCATGGTGCGGAACTTCCCATTGCGATAGGGCTTGATTACTCGCTCGCCGTAGAGGCCAAGTGGGACGGTCTTTTCCTCCATGAACTTGAGAGTGGGTTGAGCCTCTTCCCACTTCCTGAACTTCGTAGGACACACAAGGATCTCCTTCCATCCCTGCTTGGTGTTCTCACATTGGATCATGACGATCTCAAATGTGAGAGAACTCTTGAGGTTCAGCTCCGCTAGCGCCCGCTTGACCTGAGATCCAGGTACCACGGGAGGGGGTGCATCCTCGTGGAGTTTGGCCGTCGGGGGGAACATTAATCCGACTCGCATAAGCCCGTCCTTTCTTTTCCGCTTGAAAATCTAAACTAAATTCGGTATAGTGTCAATCCTATGGTAGATAGCAAGAAATACCTCTTCGCCTTCCTTATCACGGCCATTATCTTCGGCACGGCAGTCTATGCCAGCCAGAGGCTTACAGATAAGAAGGTTGAGGATGTAAGAAGTATTGAGAATAGGGTTGCCCTGGATATCCTCTCTTCTGAGACCCAATTCGCCCTTCTTGAAGAGACTTCCTGCAGAGACTTGGGCCCAGGCTTCCTCTCTAAAGAGCTTGGTCCACTGGGGGAGAAGCTCTCTTATGCAGAGAACCAGACTGGCTTCTCGGACAGTGATATTGAGTCACTCAAGCGCTCTTACTTCATCCTTGAGATCAAGGATTACCTCTTGATGAAGCGCTTGACCGCGAAGTGTAATATTAAGCCCACCTTCATCCTCTACTTCTACTCGACCAAGGATAAGTGTGAGGATTGCGAGAAGATGGGTTACGTCCTTACCGCTCTTCGCGATAAGTACCCAGACTTGCGCGTGTACTCCTTCGACTACAACTACGATGTAGGTGCGATCTCAACCCTAGTTTCAATCTACAAGTTGAGGGGTGAGCTCCCGGCCTTGATCATTAACGGCAAGCCTTATTACGGGTTCAAGAATGTTGATGACTTGGAGAAGGCTGTCCCAGCGCTCACTCTCCTTAAGACTGCGACGAGTACGAGCTCGACAAGTACGGACTCAGATAGGTAAGATAGTACAACGCCACCTTAGCTCAGTTGGTAGAGCAATACTTTTGTAAAGTAAAGGTCCCCGGTTCGAGCCCGGGAGGTGGCTCAGAAATGTCCGGGAGGTGGCTCCAATTTATTCTTCAGTAATCTTGATCTTCTTCACCCTCGGTTTATAAGTACGCTTCTTCGGCTTAGGAGTCTCGACTATTAGAGTGGCTTCTTCTGGAACTGGCTCTGATACTTGCCCTCGTTCTACAACTTCTATTTCCGGTTCTAGTTGTGGCTCAAACTCTTCAGGTAAAACATCGTTGATCTCCCCCACCCCCTTCTCCACTGTATTCATATTTTTAAAAAATTCTGAAATTCCATCTGACTTACGCAAGAGTCTTGAGTCACGGATATCTCCTAAGTGCTTCTCTATCGTTTGTTCTATCTTATTAAGTAGTTTGTTGAGTGAGTGGCGAGAGCGCATGGGTATACGCTTCTTTATGAAGAAGGCTGCCCGCTCCTTGCTGAGAGAGTACAGGCGGAGCACTTGGTGATATAAGTCACGAGCTCTCTCATCTCCTCTAGAGACTAAGTGGAGGATGAAAAGGGTTTTACTCCTCTTCTCCTGCACTCTCTTAGCTAGAGTGAGGACTACAAGTGCAATACCTGAAATGGAAAAGACAGCAATAGTAAACATAGTTTAGTCCACTTATTTTAACACATTTTATCAGGCTTTAGGCTCTAGCTATTTAATCGAGTAGCGGATGAAGTTGCCTACCTCAGTCCTTTCGCCGAACTTCTGCACAGTGCCATTGATCATGTCGGCAATAGTCTTAGAAGGATCCTTGATGAAGGGTTGAGTAAGGAGCTCAGTAGTATCACTAGGTTGCATGGCTGCCACGTGCATGGCAATGTCCTTGGCCACAGCCTTAAACTCAGGATTCTTAGAGACGAAGTCAGTCTCGCAAAGGAGCTCAAGGAGTACACCTACAGTGTCTCCAGTATGAATGTAGGCCACTACAGCGCCCGCGCCGAGAGTGCGGCTACCCTTCTTCAAAGCTATTTCAGCACCATTCTTCTTTAAAATTTCTAAGGCCTTGGCCTTGTCACCACCTGCTTCCTCGAGAGCGAATCGACATTGTGCGATGGATAATCCAGTCTCCTCACGGAGAGCTTTTATTTCTTCTACGTTTATCATATTTAAGATTGTACTGACTTTTCCTCCGAATCCTTAGCGGCTTCGGCAACACCCTGCTTATAAGATTTCACAATTTCCCCTAAGATGAAGCTCACACTTTGTCTTGAAGCATCGTTTCCTGGGATAGCGTAGTCCACTTCATACAAGTTGGTATCAGAGCCAGCGAGGGCAACTACAGGCACCTTCATCCTCTTGGCTTCTGCTACGGCAATGTTCTCCTTCTTCGGATCGATGACGACCATAAACTTAGGCAAGTTCTTCAAGGTAGAGAGACCGCTGAAGTAGAGATTCAACTTATCGATCTCTCGGTCAATGAGTAGGCGCTCCTTCTTAGTATACTTAGCGAGTTCACCCTTCTCCCTTTGAGTAGTGAGTTCCTCAAGTCGAGCAATGCGCTTCTTGATCTCTCCGAAGTTGGTTAAGGTGCCTCCGATCCAGCGACCAGCGACGAATGGCATTTCGAGTTCGCGACCAGCTTGCTCTACTGCCTTCCTAGCCTCACTCTTACCACCGACGAAGAGTCCCATAGCCTTGGCCTTACCCTGCTCTTCGACGAAGGCGAGAGCCTTGGCAAGTTCCTGACTGGTCTTATTGAGGTCGAAGATCTCTACCTTGTTCTTAGCCCCTAGGATGAAGGGTTTAGCAGAAGGGTGTCGGCGAGCCTTAACGAAGCCGAAGTGGGCTCCCGCGGCGAAGAGGGCGTCTACTACGCCGGCGGATTCCTTAGGGGAATTCTTGGTTTTTTCCATAAGCTTTAGGATTCTAGCAGAAATACTGTAGGTAGGCAATATTAAAACAACGGTGCCCCGGCTACCTAGGTAGCCGGGGCATGACTCGATTCTAGGCAGTGGGGCTGCCCTTGACGAGGGTGAGATGAGCTCTCCTCGCTCTGTTCTTGCGAGCGGTCAGGGGGCCAAACGACCGAACGAAAGCTCTTACCCGAGGCGCCGGAATCCGATTGCGTGAATGGTATCGAGGAATCTTTTCCACACATCGCTTGTGATACGGGTTCCTCGAGAATTTCTTCTCGAAGAAGCGAACGTCCGCGGGTGTAATCTCTTCCTTGCAGAGACCACAGATTTCGTGAGCCATGAGCCCTCCCAACTTGGTGGAGCTACCTGTTTTTATTATATAACGAAGTTCTATAAAATCAATGTCTCAAATTTGTAATAAGAAACCGCCGGTCGTCCGTGAGGACGCCCGGCGAGTGTAGAAAACTTCTCGTTCTAAGAAATTTCATTCCTCTTCCCTCTGAGTGACGCGATGATGGGAAGCAGATTGAATTTCTTAATTCTTATGTAGAGGGCTGCCCGACTATAGCCCAGGAGTTTGGCCGCTTTCTTCTTGTTGCCCCGGGTTCGCTTCAGGGTTTCCACGGTCAGTTGCCTATCAGTTTCCTCCAAGGTAGGTAGCACCTTGGGGAAAATGATTTGGCCCGCTTCCGTTGACGTTGTGAGATGTGGAGCGATGTGTTCCGCCCCGATCTCTTGAATCGGGTATGAGTAGAAAACACCCTCC
>JAIFWL010000042.1 GCA_019661845.1 Candidatus Parcubacteria bacterium | reverse complement strand
GAAGGGGAACTATTATCAGATTGCACCGGATAGGGAAGGGCCACCAGGAGTGACAATTGACACAAGGTTATAAAAGGGTAGGGTAATCAATGGAAACATTGATCTTCTCATCAGAAGGAGCAGCTTCATGACTTTGAGGGAACGGGCTATTCAGAACCTCGCCGACTTCGCCGAGAATCCCTACCCTGGCCGGTTCCTGATTCTTGGAATCTCTCCGGACAAGAGCAACCTGGCCCAGATCTACGGTATCATGGGTCGAAGTGCGCCCAGCCGGAACAGGGTGTTCACCGAGTACCCCCATGGGCGAGTTGAGGTCGAGGTCGCCGACGAGTCGAAAATCCTCGACGACGAGGAAAAGAAGCTTGACGCGGCCACACAGGCGGAGCTGATCAAGGAGAAGCTCCGCAACATCGTGTACACAGCCATGGCCGAAGGCGAGGGTGAGTACATCGTCAGCAACGGCAACCAGACGTCTGGAGCACTATCCGGAGTCCAGAAAGGGTGGGGTCTAGCCAAGTCCCTCATGGATTATACTTACGAGGACGACGGGCCCAACTTCACTTCGAGGATCACCGGCCATTCGCTTCTCAACGCGCCGGATCTGGCAAACATTGCTGTGCTCCGACGTGGGCCTACGGGAGAGTGTGAGAGATTACATCATCTCTGCATGGTGCCGATGGAAGGCCTCGGCTACTGCATCAGCACCTACGCCGGCAACGGTAACCCCTTGCCGGCCTTCCAGGGCGAGCCTTTAATCGTACCGATTCCCGGAGGAGATGCTGAGGAGGTCCTCAGGATCTGCTGGAAGCCCCTCGACAAGGAGAACCTCGTCTCGATGGCGGTCAAGCTGATCGACCAGCGGAGCGGCACCTCTATGATCCACATCAAGAACAAGTACCAGAAGGTGGCCAAGGAAGCACCGCTCTGTAATACCTGCGGCTCCATCATGGAACGCAATGGGGACCGCTACAAGTGCTGGAAATGTGGCGCCACAAACGCGGTAGGAGCCAACTCCGAGCCCATGCCAATCGGGGACGAACCATTGTGCACGGTCTGCGGCACCATCACGGTGCGCACTGGTTCGGGCTACAAGTGCCCGAACTGCAAAACACCTACAGGGTTTATTTAAGAAGCCCTGAGTGAACAGAACCAGCGACCCGCAAGGGTGGGCCGCTGGTTTTTTAATTTGAAAAATGGATAATTTTGGGTTATCGTATTGGCTCAAGGCCCTATCGTCTATCGGCTAGGACACAGCCTTCTCAAGGCTGGAAGCGGAGTTCGATTCTCCGTAGGGTCATGAAAAGACACAAGCATCCCGCCTGCGCGGGATTTTGTGCTTTTCATGATCACGGAGTGATGTTTCGTTAGTAAACGAAACCACGAGTGGAGGCCTACGACCGAGGCGAGTGACGACGAGCCGAGAGTTGAGGTCACAAAAATCAGCAGAAAATTCTTGTTGTCCAAAGCCGGGCTTTGGACAACTTTGGGCAGCTCACAATAACTTATCTATAACTTGACCCCTCAAACACGAGGTATATAATATAAGTGTGGTTCGGGGTAGATGGTTCGGTCGAGGTTGCGTTATCGCTTCCTCCCATCCATCCTCCCTTCCACACTGTTCTTTCGGTCAGAGTTGCTTCCTCCTCTGACACCCATGATTTTCGGTCGATATCGACCACCCGTTTCCAAAGGCCCCTCCTCGCGAGTGGGCCTCTTTGTTTATAAAAATTTTCTAAACTTAGTTCTTGCAGGTATAATGAGGAGCAAAGCTAATGGTGTTTAACGTAGTTCAAGACAGGAAGAGGTTCTCTCACATCATCACTCCACTTGTGATGATTGTTCTTTTATCTTCTAGCTTCTCTCCACTTATAGCGGAAGCATCTACCACTGAGTTTGATTTCTCTACTTCGGCAGATTTCATTTACGATGCAAGTAAGATAAGTGTTGCCAATAACCAAGCCTCTCTTCTCTCCACCACTTCACCAGCTTGGTACTCCAGTTCTTGGGCATATAGGAAGAAGATTACTATTGACCACACCAAAGTTTCTGGCGACCTTACTGATTTTCCAGTTCTTGTCTCTACTACCGACACCGATCTTAAAGATACCGACAATGGTGGCTATGTTGCTCAGGCTGATGGTGGGGACTTCGTCTTCACTTCTTCTGATGGCACGACCGCCTTGAGTTACGAACTACAGGACTACGATAATACTACCGGTGAGCTCAATGCTTGGGTTAAGGTGCCATCTCTTTCTTCAACTAGCGATACTAATGTTTACCTCTACTACGGCAACGCCACTGTTACCAATGGGGAAAGCCCATCCAATGTATGGGATACTAACTTCCAGATGGTCCAACACGTTGACTCCGCTGGGTCTATGCAGGACAGCACTTCAAACAACAGCGACGGTACTCTCACAGGCCTTGCAAATATTGCTCTCATGCTCACAGCTACAAGCCCCGATACCAACTCTCACCAAGGCATAGCGCGTGACTCGACGAGTTACTACACCATCGACACCGACACGATAAAGAAGTACGACTCAAGCTGGACTCTCGGCACGACCAAGAGTACCGCCACCACAGATGTGGGCGACTCCACCAACCACTTGGGAGATGGCGAGATTTATAATTCACAGTTATATATACCAGCAGAGACTTACTCTTCTTGTGTAGCCTTCTCACACCAATACATAAGCGTTTGGAATACTTCCAACCTCTCATTTGTCACTAAGTACAGTATTTCCGCTCAAGCCCACGAGGCTTCTGGACTCACCATTGATCCAACTGCGGGAACCAATGGCACTATCTATGCGGTTTCTTACTGTGATGGTACTAAGATTTGGAAATATGATTTGAGTAACGGCACTTACTTGGGTTCCATATCACTCTCACAGACTATTAACCAGATTCAAGGCATCACTTTGCACGATGGCTTCTTTTACATCTCTGACGATGAGAATGACCTTGTGTGGAAAGTTAGTACATCTGGAAGTGTGGTGGGTTCCATCCTTTCTTACTCAGTAGCTGGAGGGTCCTTCGAAGGAGTTGATTACACAGGAGGTGATCTCTCGGTAATCCTGGATCAAGGTTCTGGCAACAAGAAGGTTTACACATGGACAGATGCTTATAAGTTTGGTGATGTTCTAGAGTTTAGGAAGGCTCAATACATGGCTGCAAATGTTACCTTGGCAGACAACGGTAGTATTAGCTTCTGGTTCTATCCTAAGAGTCCATTCTTCAACTTCAATACCATGTTCGACAACTCGGCTGATGGCAATGCATGGGAGATGTGGATATACAACGACGGCAGGATCAATGGCCGTATCAGCAATACCGAGACTGCAACTGAGAACAAGGTTGAGTACGATCTAGATAATTTAAGCGGAGTAGCTAATTGGTATTACATCGTCTTCAGTTGGCAGAGGACGGGTAACAAAACATTGTATGTAAACGGAGTTTCTAGGAATTCAAATGCGGTTACTTGGCAGACTCCCGGCACCACCTTCTACATGGGAGGGGGTAATGTCGCTAATACCAAGGCTGATGGCTACGCCGATGAGATTCGCATCTCGAATACTCAGCGTTCTGCAGCATGGATAGCCACAGAGTTCGCCAATGAAAGTGCGACCTCAACCTTCTACACTATGGGCTCACAAGGACTTCAATACGCCTCTGATAAACCCACCCTACAACTCAAGAATCCAATACTCTTCACTTCCTTAAGCGGCTTCTCTGAAAGTGCTGATACAAATGGCGGTGACATAAGATACCAACTTTCAAATGATAATGGTCAAACTTGGTACTGGTACAACTCTGGTTGGACAGTAACTACATCGGGATATTCTGAAGCCAATTCTGCAAGTGATATAAATGCTCACATCTCGACCCTTCCATTAGGTGATGGGCAGTTACTCTTCCGTGCTTACTTCAACTCTAATGGTACACAACTCATTGAGCTCAATGGCATCGGTATAGATATGCCTTCCTCTAGTAGCTCTCGCTCAGGTCGATCAAGCGGAGGTGGTTCATCTGTAATAGTAACCACCACTTCACCCTTGGGAGATAAGATCAGTAGCATCACTCGGAGAGTAAGTGCTTACCTCTCTGCTCCAGTAAAAGATCCAAGTATTCTAAATGATATTAAGAGAGACATCATCATCACCATCGTCGAACTACTTACCAAGTTACAATCACAATCTCCACGTTAAATGAATTTCAAGGAAAAGGTTTTTAGTATAGTGAAGAAGATTCCGAAGGGGAAGGTCTTAACTTATAAAGAAGTGGCAAGGAGAGTAGGGAGTCCTAACTCGTACCGAGCAGTAGGGAATATTTTGCATACCAACTTCGATAAGACTATTCCTTGCCACCGAGTCATACGGAGTGATGGTAAGTTC
>JAIFWL010000041.1 GCA_019661845.1 Candidatus Parcubacteria bacterium | reverse complement strand
AAGTTCGCAGGCAGTAGCTCCAGTTGAGGTCCAGCTGTAGTTCCATGGCTCACCAGCTACGGTGACAGGGCCATCGGATCCATTGGCCTTAATATCTGCAGTTACCTGACTAGGAGGAGGAGGTGCCACTGCTAAGCCTATGACTACTGAGTCAGAGGCGCTACTTAACCCATCAGTACAGTTAAGAGTAAGGGTTGTGGAGCTTGTAGCAGTTGGGTACCAAGGATGAGTTGGATCAATAGGACCACCTGTGCCTGAAGTGGCGATACCTGAATCACCTGTGGGCGAAGTAAGTTGGCAAGCAGTAGCGCTAGTTGAAGACCAGCTATAAGTAAAGGAGTCTCCGTTATTGATAGTTACAGGCCCGTCGGAACCGTTAGCCTTAATATCGACTGTTACAGCTGCGGGAGCTGCCACATTAATAACTACTGAATCACTAGTGCTATTTGCCCCATCAGTGCAGTTTAGAGTTAGGGTCGTAGGATTACCGATGGTTGGATACCAAGGGTGAGTTGGATCAATAGGACCACCTGTGCCTGAAGTGGCGATACCTGAATCGCCTGTGGGCGAAGTAAGTTGGCAGGCAGTGGCATCAACCGAGTTCCAACTATAGGTGAAGGACTCACCTATAGTAATAGTTACTGGTCCATCTGAGCCATTAGCCTTGATATCTGCACTAGTAGCAGCGTAGGAAACTGGCACACTCATAAAAAATACTGCTGCCATGATGTATATGGCGCTAGTACGGGTGAGGACCTTGTGTTTCGGGATGAATTCAGTCATTTCTTGCTGTCGTGTTCAACTAAACTACTTTTTTATTTCAGAATGTCAAGTCCTTTATTTTCTTAAGGACATTTCTATGTTTTCCTTATGTCCTTTATATATTGTCCTTTATAACGGACATTATTCCTTCCGCACTCTCAGCCTCCGCGAAGCGCGAGCGTGCTATGATAGAAGACGCATGAATGAGAAGTTTCTTAAGCCATATAATCCCGAGGAGACGGAGTCAAGGATATACAAACTCTGGGAACAGAGTGGCTTTTTTAATCCTGATAATCTTCCTGGAGAGAGGCATGAGACCTTCTCCATAGTAATGCCCCCGCCAAATGCCAATGGCGACCTCCACGCTGGCCACGCCCTGTTTATAACTCTCGAGGATATTATGATCCGCTTCAAAAGGATGCAGGGTTACAAAGCCTTGTGGCTACCGGGTGCTGATCATGCAGGATTTGAAACCCAAGTAGTGTTTGAGAAGAAGTTAGAGAAGGAGGGACGCTCAAGGTTCAACATGGAGCGAGAGGATTTGTATAAAGAGATTCTAGACTTCACCCTTACAAACAAGCGCAACATGGAAGCGCAGGTAAGGTCTCTCGGTGCATCGTGCGATTGGTCGCGAGAGAAGTTCACTCTTGATCCAGATGTAATAGAGAAAACTCAAAATACTTTCATCAAGATGCATGAGGATGGCTTGGTCTACCGAGGCAAGCGCACAGTAAACTGGTGCTCGAAACATCAAACTTCCCTTTCCGATGTGGAAACGGAATCCGGAGAAGAGGAAACGCCTTTTTATTATTTCAAATACGGACCATTTGAAATAGGTACAGTGAGACCAGAGACTAAGTTCGGCGACAAGTATGTGGTAATGCACCCAGATGATCCTCGTTACAAAGAATACGAGCATGGTCAAACTCTAGAAGTCGAGTGGATCAACGGCCCCATTACTGCCACTGTCATTAAGGATGCTGCTGTTGATATGGAGTTCGGCACAGGAGTGATGACTATCACTCCATGGCATTCGCAAGTGGATTTCGAAATTGCCCAGAGGCACAACCTTGATGTTGAGCAGATTATCGACTGGCGAGGCAAGCTATTACCTATTGCTCAAGAATTCGCTGGGATGAATATTAAAGATGCTCGACCGAAGATTGTAGAGAAGCTTCGTGAGAAGGGTCTTCTTGTCCGCACCGATGACAATTATAAAAACATAGTAAAGCGCTGTTACAAATGCTCGACCATCATTGAGCCTCAGGTAAAGGATCAGTGGTTTGTAAAGATGGAGCCACTCACCAAGCTTGCTCTCGACGCTGTTAATAGCGGTGAACTCAGGTTTATCCCAGATAATTATGAGAAGATTTTCCGCTACTGGATGGAGAACTCTATGGATTGGAATATCTCCCGCCAAATAGTATGGGGCATCAGTATCCCAGCTTGGTTTAGAGGAGAGGAGGTCAAAGTGAGTTTAGAAAAACCTGAGGGGGATGGCTGGGTTAAGGATATCGACACCTTCGACACTTGGTTCTCAAGCGGACAGTGGCCACTCTTTATGACTGGTTATCCAAACGGTAGTGACTTCGCCAAGTATTACCCGACGGATGTCATGGAGACAGGACACGACTTAATCTTCAAATGGGTGCCGAGGATGGTCATCTTCGGACTATATCTAACCAAGAAGGCACCATTCCACACCGTCTATCTACACGGGTTAGTGAATGATGCCCAAGGCAAGAAGATGAGTAAGTCTAAGGGCAATGTTATTAATCCCCTTACTCTCACCAATAAATACGGCAGTGATGCTCTACGCATGACTCTTATTGTAGGCAATACTCCCGGCACAGACTTATCTCTACGTGAGGATAAGGTTAAGGGTTACAAGAACTTCGCCAATAAGATTTGGAACATTACTCGATATATCCTGTCTAAAGAGCGTGAGGGCGAGCTTAAAGAAGATTTGGTAGATGAATTCCAAGCACTAGCGAAAGATATTACAAGCGACATGGAGAATTTCTACTTCCACGTAGCAGCAGAGAAGATATATCATTATATCTGGCACCGCTTAGCGGATGAGATAATTGAAGAGAGTAAGAAGGGTGAAGGATATGGAACAACTCTCTACTACTTATTAGAAAATTCTCTTAAACTTCTTCATCCATTTATGCCATTTGTAACAGAGGAGATTTGGCAGAGTATGAGACCAACAACCGACAACCAACAACCAACATTACTAATGGTAGAAAACTGGCCTACACATGAATAACATCGGAGCATTATCTTGGGCACTTATCGGTGGCATATTGCCAGCCCTCCTCTGGCTCTCATTCTGGCTACGCGAGGATAGGAAGAATCCCGAACCTAAACGTCTTATTGGTAGAACATTCTTCTTCGGCATGCTGGCAGTCCTACTCGTACTACCGTTCCAACAAGCGGTAAATGTGTACTTCCCCAACATGGGGTTCGCAGCCATATTCCTCTGGGCAGCACTTGAAGAAATGTTCAAATTTGCGGCAGGATACCTTGGAGGGCTTCAAACTAGAGATGATAATGAACCAATAGATGCCATGATCTACATGGTGACAGCGGCCCTTGGCTTCGTGGCCCTCGAGAACACGCTCTTCCTCCTCGGGCCTCTCTCACATGAGCACGTCACTCAGAGCATTATCACCGGTAACTTGCGCTTCGTCGGAGCAAGCGTCCTACATGTAGTCTCTTCAGGCTTAGTGGGTTCTGCAATCGCCTTCTCCTTCTACCGCAAGTGGTGGAAGAGAGCTCATAAGATTGCTCTGGCACTATGCTTCGCCATTACACTTCACACCGTATTTAACTTATTTATCTTGAAAGGTAGTAACGCTTCTGGATTTACAGCTCTGATCATTGTGTGGATAGGAGCGATTTACCTCTTCTGGGCATTTGAGAAGTCGAAAACGATTGCACCTCGCACACGTTAAGTTATAATTATATAAGTATGAAAAACAAACGAAGCTTTTTTGAAAAGTTAACTGGCGCGGTAAGACTAGATGAAGAAGAATCTGGTAACGATTCTTCCGGTCCAGTCACCACTCATGGCAACAAGCCAGACATCTTCGAGGAAACGGAAGATGCTCAACTCACTGTCGACGTTTACAACACTCCTAGTGAGATAGTTATCAAGACTATGGTTGCCGGAGTAAAGCCCGATGAACTAGATGTCTCCATCACCCGCGACTCAGTCACTATCCGTGGCGAACGCGAGGAAGAAAGGACCGTTTCAAGTGATGACTATATCCACCAAGAGCTTTACTGGGGCTCCTTCTCCCGCACTATTAACCTCCCTGAGGAAATTAGTGTTGATGATGCCGAAGCAGCTGAGAAGTACGGCATGTTAATCCTACGCCTGCCTAAGCTCGACAAGAACCGCGAGACCAAACTCAAGGTTAGAGGGAACTAGAATTTTACTCACAAAAACGTTCTACGTTTTTGTGCCCAGGGCCAGGGTTGAACTGGCGACCCTTCGCTCTTCAGGCGAATGCTCTACCAACTGAGCTACCTGGGCAATTTATAAACCGTTGATCAAACCGCCAATGTTCTTGTAGTTGTTTACCGCTTGATCAAGATACGGTTGTAGGAAGAAGTAACCAAGGATAATAGGCAAGACTATAATGGCGAGTTTAATGAATCCATAGACAGCAGCTCTCTTGGCCCGACTATCGGCCCGTTGGAGTAGAGCATTGTTCTCTT
>JAIFWL010000040.1 GCA_019661845.1 Candidatus Parcubacteria bacterium | reverse complement strand
AGCTGGGCTTTGCCACTTCTCCTCGACTGGTGGGGTTTCCACCTCCCGCACAGGCGCACGTTTATTCATGGGATTCTTATAACGCGTCCTTGAATAGAGTGATTGGTCGAGCTTGCTTACCTTGCTTTCATTTTCTTCATTCATAAAGCTTTTGACGAACTTACTGGCCTTTTATTATAACATGCTGGCCTCCAAACCAGAGTTTATTGCTTTAATTAACCCTTTTTTATCTAAGTCTAGATCACTCTTGTTAAGATAGCCGAGGTGGAAGAGTATTTGGGCTACGAGAGTTATTTCAAATATTTCATCATGTTCATTCTCAGATATTACAAATTGTTCAATGGCATCAAATAATTCTGGATGATTCTCCTCCCCTTGCACCAACTTCTCTAGCATTAGGAGTGGTCTAGCCAGGAATTCTGAAAGAGTTATGGACTTAATGTGTGAGGCCGAGGTAAGTCTCCAGTCATTCTTACCTTTGACCAAGGAAACTTCGGTGAGGGAAATGGGTTCTAAGTTGCCACGCAGTTTAGATACGTCCTTACGCACACCTGTAGCGCGAGCTCGGATGAGTCCGAGCTCGCGCGTCAGAATACTATAAATCCTATCCGCTTCCCCCATCGCTCTCTGCGACAAGACAAGTCCCTTAGTTGTGTAGATGTGATAGCTCAACGTTGGTAGCTTTCTCTATCTCTTGTTTATGTTTGATATAAAACTCATCTGGAGTTGGGTATTGCGCAACTTCCCCCGGCTTAAGTCCTTGCTCCTTCCTCCACTCCTGAATAGCGCGTATAGCATCGCGCACCTTACCTTCTTCAATTAATTCTTCAGACAATTCGGTCTCGAGATCAATTTCCGAACTTAGGGAATTATTTACCACTACTTCCTTCACATTTAACTCATCCTTAATAATCTCGAGGTATTCGGGTGAGAGAGCATCTGTCTTCACCTCCAACTTGCTAAGCGGTTGGCGTACTTTGATATTAGCCTTGTTCCTAGCCTCAAGAGCAAGAGAAACTAGTCTCCTTGTCTCAGTCATCTTCATTAACAACTCCTTACTCTTATCTCCACCGAAGATTCCAAAGAGTCCTGACTTCTTAGCCTCTGGCCAATCCGCTAAGTGCACACTCATTGGTTCACCCTCTCCCCTAACCTTCTGATAAATCTCTTCTGCGATAAATGGCATCACTGGTGCGATGAGTTTGGAAAGTTCTGTAAAGATAAATCTGCTTGTAGCTAGGACATGCTTCTTCTCCTCCACATCTTCACTCTTAAATCTGTCTCGTGATCGCCTGATGTACCACGTAGAAAGGTCGGTGACGAAGTCCTTCACCGGGCGAGTGGCCTTCACTGTGTCGAAGTTATCCATGGCTTCCGTCACTTCTTCTACAAGTTCGTTAAACCGTGCGAGTATCCACCTGTCGAGCACATGCTCACTCTTGTCACTTCCCTCGGTATCATCTGCGTAGAGTTCATAGAGTTTAAAGGAGTTTGCCAGAATGTTGATGAGTCTGCTATTTACATCCTTAATCTCCTCATCCTTAAAGAGCATATCCTCCGCCTGCATCACCACACTACTCATGAGGTAGTAGCGGAATGCATCTGCACCAATAGTGTTGAGAAGGATTAATGGATCAGTGTAATTCCCCTTCGACTTACTCATCTTGGATCCATCAGCGGCTAAAATATTGCCGGTTGAAATGACGTTGTTGAAAGTTTGTTTGTCGAGGAGGATGGTTCCTAAGGCGTGCATGTAGTAGAACCATGTCCTTGTCTGTGCAATGTACTCTGCGACGAAGTCACCTGGGAAGCGCTTCTCAAATTCATTCTTGTTCTCAAATGGGTAATGGTATTCGGCAAAGGGCATTGCTCCAGACTCAACCCAACCGTCAATCACTTCAGGAATGCGCTTCATAGGTAAACCATCTTCGGCCACGAGCTCAACTTCATCTATATAAGGACGATGGAGATCGAGTTCGAAATTATTGTTGTGAGGGATCGGTACGAAATCTAATTTATTAATCTCGGCATATTTTGGGTAACGCTCTTCAAGAATTTGAAGCATCCTAGGAATATCTGCTCCTTCGGCGATTGATTGAGCCATCCATACAGCGTCACCATGGGAAACAATTAGAATATTTTTTCCCTTATATTTATTTTCTATTTCGTATAGAAATTCCCCTACACGCTTTTTTACATCTTGTTCATTTTCTCCTCCTTGTGGACGCTCGTTAAATAATGCTGGAGTATTCGGATAGGCTTTTTGATAATTTTCGATAGATTTGCCTTCACATTCACCGAAATTAATTTCTACCAAGCGATCGTCCTCTATAACAGACTCATGAGACAAGCCAAGATTTTCTCGAACTATTTCTGCGGTCTCTTTAGTACGAATAAATGGCGAGACGAAAATTAAATCTATTTTCTCTTTAAATTCTTGTGCACTTTTTGTCACTCCTAATTTACCATCCTCTGTAAGATGGTGCGGATTATCCACCTTCCCACTAGCCACATTTAACTCATTATTTTGTGCTCGGCCATGACGCATGACGAAGTACTTGTTCCCACTCTTCTTCGTATACTTCTTAAGTTCATCGAGAGAACCGAGTACATAAACCTTCCCAGACTGATCCTTCCATATAGGCAATGGCGAAGCCCAGTAGCGGTTACGAGAGATGGTCCAATCAGGAGCATTCTCTACGATATTGAGGAAGCGACCATGCTTTAAGTGTTCTGGAACCCAATTCACCTTCTCATTCAATTCAATCATGCGACTCTTCACCTTCTCGATATTTATAAACCAAGAAGAGATGGCGTTGTATAGAAGTGCCGTTCCACAACGATGACAGTGTGGGTATGAGTGAGTGTGATTCATCCGCTTGAACATGAGACTTCTCTGTTCAAGATCTTCCTTAATCATCCTCTCTGCCTTTTTGAAATATTGGCCACGAACTAATTCCGGCGCTTCAGAGTTGAAGTGCCCTGCCGCATCAAGAAGTGGCACCATCGGCAGGTTGAGTTTAAGACCGAGGTTGTAGTCATCTTCACCATAAATTACTGCGGTGTGTACAATGCCAGTTCCCTCTTCAGTGGTAACGAAGTCAGCAGGAGCTACGTAAAAAGCTTTTTTACCTGTTTTCCTTACAGCAGAGATGTCGAAGAGTGGTTCATATTCCATATCAACTAAATCTCCACCCTTAAGCTCGCGAATAACTTTGTATCCTTCAGGTAAAATTTCTAATCGTGCTTTCGCTAGGAAAAGATTCTCTCCACCCAACTCTACTTCTACATAATCAATGTCCTTCCCTACTGCTAGAGCGACGTTACCTGGAAGAGTCCACGGAGTAGTAGTCCATGCTAGAAAATAAGATTTGTCTGTACCCTTAATCTTAAATTTTATAAATACTGATTCTTCAGTTACATCTTTGTAACTGTTATCCATCGCAATCTCTGCCTTAGCAATAGGAGTCTGACAATGTGGGCAGTATAGAAGCACTTTACGACCTTCGTACAAAAGTCCTTTTTCATTAATATTCTTTAACGCATGCCAGACACTTTCGATGAATGTATTATCCATCGTCTTGTAAGCATTGTCGTAGTCGACCCAGCGACCTACACGATCGACATACTGTTTCCACTCCCCTGCATAGCGCAAGACCGATGAACGACATGCCTCGTTAAATGCTTCTATACCAATCTTCCCTTCAATCTCGGTCTTATCCTTGATACTAAGCTCCTTCTCGATCATGTTCTCAATAGGAAGGCCGTGACAATCCCAACCCCATCTGCGACGCACGTGGAATCCTTGCATGGTCTTGTAGCGAGGAATGACATCCTTAATAACCGAGGAGAGTAAGCTCCCCGCATGAGGCAAGCCTGTAGCAAATGGTGGCCCGTCGTAGAATACGAATTCCCCCTTCGGAGCCTTCTTCTCCAGCGACTTTTCAAAAATTTTAT
This sequence comes from Candidatus Parcubacteria bacterium, assembly GCA_019661845.1. Classification (GTDB taxonomy): domain Bacteria; phylum Patescibacteriota; class Minisyncoccia; order Phycocordibacterales; family Zambryskibacteraceae; genus UBA5004. Next base: position 598 of record JAIFWL010000040.1, on the reverse strand, counting down.
TGTCTTGCCAGAACCGCAAGACCTCCTCCTCCCTCTCTACTCTTTCAGACTTTTCGGCCATATATAAAGGCTATATTAGCATTCCCAAGCGCCATTTTAAACGACGATGCCCCGCCTTGCGCATTTGCGCAAGGCGGGGCACGAAAGAGCTAGACCATAGCCAGTGGGAAGGTGGCACGAATCGCCTCCAACCGCACCTCATCACGGAAGTCGGGCGAGGGGAACTTCCTTCTCGACAAGTTGGCGTTGATGAGGAAGGTCCAGAGATCCTTGGCCGCGACACCCAGATCAGCGTTCACAATCCAGCAAGTGAATTTCTCCACCTCTTGGATTTCGGCCGTAGCAATAGCGAGACGCCTTGCGATGGATGCAGGCGAATCCTTCTTGCGTCCGTACAGCCGCCTCTCGAGTTCCTGATAGTTCGGCGGCAGGATGAAGACCGAGAGGGTGTTGTGGAACTTCTTCCTGATCTGGCTCGCGCCGTTACAGTCCACCTCGCAGATGACGACACCCTTCCCCTTGATTTCTTCCACGGGGGTGCCGTAGAGATCATCGCCGTACTCGTTCGATTCGAGGAAGCCGTACTTACTTCTCCTCT
>JAIFWL010000039.1 GCA_019661845.1 Candidatus Parcubacteria bacterium | reverse complement strand
AGCTATATCTATCGACCAGAAGAGTCGTTCGAACAACCCTCGCTCAACTGTGGCAACCATTACCGAGATTTATGACTACTTGCGCATCCTCTATGCGCGCATCGGTCGCCCACACTGCCTCGTGTGTGGTACAGAGATTAAGAAGTTGAGTAATGAAGAGATCAAGAACTTCGTCTTGGAGAAGGTTGCTAAATCATCTGCAGATATTGAGATCTGGTCGCCCATCGTGCGCGGGAGGAAGGGCGAGTACTACCAACTCCTCTACGACTTACTCGGCAAGGGTTACACCACTGTCATGGTCGATGGTAAGAAGCACTCTCTACGCGAGCGCATCGAACTTACGAAGACTAAGAAGCATGAGATCTCGGTCCAAGTGGATTACATTAACCCAAAGGAATTTAAATTCGATGAGAAGAGTGCTAACGAGCGCTTGAGCGAAGCGATAGAGAAGGCTATCACAGAGTCCGACGGTCTCCTCGTCCTGCGACTTGGTAAAGAAGAACATCTTATATCGGCTAAGTGGGCATGTCCTAAGGACGGGTTCTCCTTCCCCGAGATTGAGCCAAGACTCTTCTCCTTCAACTCGCCATATGGTGCGTGTCCGGAGTGTAATGGTTTGGGTACTAAGTACCTCTTCGGCTCCGAGCCGTGTGAGAAGTGTCATGGCAACAGACTCCGCGAGGAAGCACTGCATGTGTTGGTGGGTGGGAAGAATATTGTGGACTTAACGCGCATGAGTATTAAGGATTGCGATCATTTGTTTAAAACTCTGAAGTTGAGCGTGAGGGAGAAGAATATTTCTAAAGTAGTGACGAAGGAGATCGAGGCGCGGCTCGCCTTCATGCTCGATGTGGGTATTGAGTACTTGTCGCTCGACAGAAAGGCTCACACTCTCTCGGGTGGTGAGGCACAGCGTATCCGCCTTGCGAGCCAGCTTGGCTCTGGACTTGTGGGTGCACTCTACGTACTCGATGAGCCGACTATCGGCTTGCATGCACGAGACAATGATCGACTTATTAAAACCTTGCTTAACTTGCGTGACCTCGGTAACACTATCATCGTAGTTGAGCATGATGAGGAAACTATTTACTCCTCTGACTATATTGTAGACATTGGTCCGGGAGCAGGTGTGCATGGTGGTGAAGTGGTAGTCTCTGGATACTTAGATGAATTATTGACGGCGCCGAAGAATAAGAGTGGTTCGCTTACTCTTAGCTACCTTCGTGGTGAGGAGAAGGTGGAACTCCGGGGAAGGACAACATCAAGCACTTGAATGTAGACATCCCACTTAACAGACTCATCGTAGTTACAGGAGTCTCAGGCTCTGGTAAATCATCCTTCGTCTACGAAATATTGCACAAGAACTTGCAGTCGAGGCTTGATCGTCGCTATAGGAGCGCTGCCACACACAACTGTCAAAGCTTCACTGGTTCGGAATACTTGGGTCGAGCAATACTCATCGATCAATCACCAATTGGTCGCACTCCACGCAGTAACCCGGCAACTTATACAGGAGCATTCACCTTCATTCGTGAACTCTTCGCGGAGACCGCTGAAGCGAGAGCAAGAGGTTGGAGGGCGAATAGATTCTCCTTCAACGTGAAGGGTGGCAGGTGCGAGACTTGTCAGGGCAACGGTATGATCGAGGTCGAGATGCATTTCCTCCCGACAGTCTACGTGCCGTGCGATGTCTGCGGTGGTAAAAGGTTTATGAAAGAAACTTTGGAAGTGAAGTACAACCGAAAGAGCATTTATGATGTCTTGGAAATGACTATTGAAGATGCAACAAGCTTCTTCGAAGATATCCCGGCTATTTATGACAGGTTGAAAACTCTAGGGGATGTAGGCTTGGGCTACTTGGCACTTGGACAATCCGCCACCACTCTCTCGGGTGGTGAGGCACAGAGAGTGAAGGTTGCTTCGGAACTCTATCGTCCACATGTGGAGAAGACGATATACCTTCTTGATGAGCCAACTATTGGTCTCCACTATGCAGATGTGAAGAAACTTATTGAGATCTTGCAGAAGCTTGTAGACAAAGGTAATACAGTCTTGGTGATCGAGCACAACATGGACCTTATCAAGTCCGCTGACTACATCCTCGACATTGGTCCAGACGGCGGCGACGGTGGCGGTGACCTTGTAGCCAAGGGCACTCCCGAAGAAGTGGCAGGAACCGACACCCACACCGGCAAGTACTTAAGGAAAGCCTTGAGGAAGAAATAATGAAACTTCCAGATTTAAAGCAATTCAATTTGCCGGATGCACCTGGGGTGTATTTTTTCCTAGCTTCTAAAAAAGCTTCGAAGCTTCGAAGCTCGGAAGCTTCCATCCTCTATATCGGTAAAGCTACTTCGCTTAAGGATAGGGTGAAGAGCTACTTCTCCAAAGATATTTTCCTCTCGCGAGGGCCGAGGATTGTGAAGATGCTTGAGGAAGCAAATTCGATAGAATTTGTGCAAACTGATTCGGTCCTCGAGGCACTTATCTTGGAAGCCAATGAGATCAAGAAGCATCAGCCAATTTATAATGCGCGAGAGAAGGATGATAAAAGTTATTTGTACGTAACTCTTACGAAAGAGGAGTTTCCTAAAGTGGTTATCACTCGAGGTTCAGGAGACTTCGGCCCCTTCCCACATAGTGGGGAATTGAAAGCCGCTTTGAAGATCATTAGGAAAATTTTCCCTTACCGTGATGAGAAGTGTAAGATTGTCCCCGGTAAATTGAAGCCATGTTTCAATGCACAGATCGGCCTCTGCCCCGGCCCATGCGCTGGCAGGATTTCTAAAAGTGATTACAGGAAGCAAGTAAGGAATATTAAACTCTTCTTCGAAGGTAAGAAGGAGACTCTAATTAAAACTCTAGAGAAGGAGATGAATGTGTATGCGAAGAATCAGGAATTCGAAAAGGCTGAAGGAATAAAGAAGAAAATATTCTCTCTAAATCACATCCAAGATATTGCCTTAATTAAAAAAGATTTAAGCTACGAAGCTAATGAAGCTGGTGAAGCTTTTCGTATCGAGGCTTATGACATCGCTCACATTTCCGGTACCAACGTGGTGGGAGTGATGACGGTTGTTGAAGATGAAGAAGTAAACAAGAGCCAGTATAGAAAATTTAAGATCAAATTAGACAAGAACGACGATACTAAGAACTTGCGGGAAATAATTTCAAGGCGATTTGGCCATCCTGAATGGCGATTCCCTAATATGATCGTGGTTGATGGTGGTAAGGGGCAGATTAATGCGGCGCGAGCAGAACTAGATAAGATGGGACTAGAGATGATCAAGGTTGTATCTGTAGTGAAGGACGATAGGCACAAAGCTAAACAAATTCTCGGTGACTTAGCTGTCGGACAGCTAAGTTTAGAGAAGGCGATAATCCTCGCTAATGCTGAAGCGCATCGCTTCGCTATAAACTATCACCGACTTTTGCGTAGTAAGGGGTTTAGGATTTAGGCATTAGGGTTTATAATATTTGCATGGGAATCTTTTCTCCACGCATTAAGGTGGCAGTCATTCGCGGCGGACCGTCGGGAAGTTATGAGAAGTCGCTTCAAACTGGCGCCTATGTACTCTCGCTCCTCCGCGACATGCCGGAGAAGTATGAACCGCTAGATGTATTTATTTCTAAAACAGGTGATTGGCATTATGGAGGGCTTGCCCAAGAGCCTCGTGAGGCACTGCGTCACGCCGACTTAGTATGGAATGCGCTCCACGGAACTTATGGCGAAGATGGTCAGGTGCAACACGTGCTTGAAGGACTTGGTATACCATTTATCGGCCCGACTAAGTTTGCAGCAAACCTATCCTTGAACAAACACTTGGCCAAGGAGCTCTACCAGAGGCACTCTCTCCTTACACCTGCTTCAGAACTTATCACTCGGCAGAACTTCAATGATGATAAGCTTATAGAAATTTTCCGTACTTACCTTCACCCTGTGATCATTAAGCCAGCTGATGGGAGTCACTCGTTTAGTATTAAGAAGGCGTATAGTTATCAGGAACTCAAAGATGCTATCGAGCAGACGCTTGAAGTGGCGAAGAGAGTCTTGGTGGAAGAATTTATCAAAGGTGAGGAGTGGAGTTGTGGCGTGCTTGAAGGTGCTCGGGGGGAACAATTCTATAACCTAGTACCAGTGCGCTCCGACGGCTCCTTCCGTATGGGTGGTACGCATAGAGAGGAGAACAGTCGCATGGCCGAGATGAGTAAGGTGGCACACGAAGCACTTGGACTAAGGCACTACTCGAGTTCAGACTTCATCATAACGCCAAAGGGTAAAATTTATATTCTTGAGACGAATGCTCTGCCGGTCTTAACCGAAGATTCTCTTATGCACAAAGCGCTTAAGGCCACTGGGTGGAATCCGAAGGACTTCGCCGAACATTGCGTTAAGGTTGCGATGGGGAAATAGAGGAAAGAGTAAGAGAGAGGAGTGCACCGGCAAGTCCAACGTCTCGCATGCCTATTTCGTTTATCCCTACTTCACCAATGATGGCGAGCATGTGGAGGAAGAGGAGAGTGGCGACTATTCTTGTATAAATGCCGAGGATTAGGAGTGAGCCAAGAATGATTTCTGCTGTGCCATTTATATAAACAAATGTTTCTGCACTTATACCTATGCCAGTAATCCATGTAGGGATATAGGAAGTCCAAACCAGAGGATCGAGTAGCTCATGTGTACCAAACCAGAGCATCACGATGCCAAGAGTGACCCTTAATACGAGTGGAGCGAAGCGGCTGTAGTTATTTATCATCAAATTATTATAACAAAAAAGGTGCGGCAACTGCGCCGCACCCTAAACTTGTCATCCAGCCGCGAACTAGTTCGCGGCTTCTTCTGCAGTTGCCGGTGGCAACAGCCTGCCCTGGCCCCCACGACTGATCTGGCCACCTTTCCGGCCAGCGTTATGCGCTTCCTCCACCGTCCATCTGTGGGCGGTGCCCTTCGCGTGGGCTGCCTTGCCGCCCTTGCTTGCGATCTCGCGCTGCTTCTCGGGTGACATGGACGCGAATCCGCGTCGCTCTTTCCTGTCCTCACTCATCGCAACCTCCTTGGTCAGGTTATTTTATATCAGGTAAGAAATATTTTGTCAAATTAATTCAGGTGGAAAAAGGGCCACTTTTACGTTATAGTGTAAAGAAGCTTAAGGACTCCTACAAGGAGCTTTAAGCTTCCCAAAACATGACAAAATTCAAATTCGCAGCAGTATTGGCTACCGGGATGCTTACCATAGCTTTCCTCGTACCCAACATTACTTCCGCTGCAGTTCCAAGCACAGATCAGATTATCCGCGAACTCCAAGCGAAGATAGTTCAACTCCAAGCTCAAATTAGAATCTTACAGAATCAGACAACCAATGGTGGTACTACCGTACAAGGTCAGACAACCAACGGTACTTCTGTCGTAGGCAATCAACCAGGTTTCATCGGACCGCCTGTTGCTTACTGTCCTCCAGGCTTCGCCCAACCCTTAACAGTTGGATCAAATGATGCGAACACTGGCAATCAGGTAAGTGCTATTCAGCAGATCTTGTCGCAAGACAAGGAAGTCTATCCTGAAGGACTTGTTACCGGCTACTTCGGCCTTGCTACTCAAAGAGCAGTGCAGAGGTATCAGAGGAAGCACGGCATCGTCTCAAGCGGTGATGCTAGAACTACTGGATACGGCGTTATCGGCAAGGTAACCTTCGGCCAGATTGTTTCTAACTGCCGTTTCGACAGACCAATGCCTCCAGTGCCAGGACCAGGACCAACAAATAGTCTTACTGTCACTTCGCCAAACGGTGGTGAGACATCTCTTCCC
>JAIFWL010000038.1 GCA_019661845.1 Candidatus Parcubacteria bacterium | reverse complement strand
GTAAATCTTCTCCTCTTCCTCAACACGCTTGCCACCCTTGATCTTCACCTTCTTCTCTGTAGGGACAATAACGTTGAAGATCTTGTCCTCCATACCGAGAGATTCGATACGCTGCTTCAAGTTACGCATAACAGCGTTCTCATATCCAGCATAAGTGTGGACTACATACCAATTTCTACCTTCAGAAATCTGTTGTTTAGACATGTTGGATTAGGTGTTAGGTTATAGGTCTTAGGCTCTAGAGAACAAATTTCTGCAAGATGAGGGAGAAGAGGTAGTCGAAGAAGCCGAGGTATATCGAGACTAGGAGTGAGATCACAATCACAATAGCGGTAAAGACTGTTGCCTGTTGCCTAGTTGGCCAGGAAACGTGGACGAGCTCCCCTCGAGTATCCCTGATGTAATTGACGAATCTATTCATATTTTTTAGGTTATAAAAAACACCCCGCGGGTGCAGCTCATATAATATATGAAGTGTAGGGAAAGTCAAGCGAACGACCCACTTCGCGAGGTGCGGAGTGGGTCGGTTTCAATTCGTATCTTCCGACTTGGCAGAGAGAGGCAATCGCCCCTCCGCAATAAGCCGGGTGCAACCAGCGCAGAAAGTGGCGCCATCGGGCCCGTAACCAGGAAGGAATCTCAGGTCAGGGCTCTTACACTGGGCGCAGACCGTATTACCGTTCTCTTCTACTACCAAGGGTTGGACGTTCATGCGCTCCTCCTCTTCGAGTATACCCCAAAGCTCCTATCGAATCTCGTAAACAACGTTGACTACCACCCTCACCTTGTTCTCCCCTGTTGGTAGAGTTGGGGTAGGAGCACTCGCGTCCTTAGTCTGTAGTCCCACAGCTTCGCGGTAGTAAGGCATGACTCCGCCATCAGTACTATCGGAGAAGCTCACCACCCTCTTCAACTTCACACCAAGCTGGTCGGAGAGAACCTTAGCCCTACTTCTTGCATCTTCGATAGCCTTAGCACGTGCTTCAGATGTTACAACCTGTGGATCATCCATGGTGAAGTTCAAACCAGAGAGATTAGTTGCACCATTGTCTCCCGCAGCAGCTAGGATCTTACCTGAGTCCTCAGTCTTTCTAATCTTTACCGTCACACTATGAGTAGCAGTGTAGCCATCGAGAGTTTGCTTCGAAGGTGGACATGAGTATTGAGTACATACTCCTCCGGAGTATGAGTAGCGAGGATAAGCGTTGTAGTCTGTCGTCTTAATGTCCTTATCATCTACGCCGAGCTTCTTAATAGCGTCGAGCACTTTATCCATCTTCTCGGTCACCTGACTCTGTGCATCGGAAACAGTTTTAGCATCAGCTGAGATAGAGAAGCTGAAGTTAGCAATATCAGGAATAGCGAAGGCCTCTCCCTCCCCTGTTACTGTAATAGTGTTGTAGGAAGGTTGGGTATTACCGAGAGACTGTAGCGAAGAAACGCTCTTGATTACTAGAAAGACGAATAAAATAACTAAAACAAATCGACCCCATTTATAAATGCTATTCATTTCTTGTGTATTCATCCCCGAATATTATCACAAGTTGAGTTTCTTCCTCAAAGATCTGTTCCCTTCTAGGAAAATACTAAATAAAAGTACAGTAAAGCTTACCGAGAGGACTCCTAGAGCAATACCAGCAAGCACATCGAGTGCCCAGTGTGCTCCAAGGTAGAGTCGAGTAAAGCAGATAATGAGAGTGCCGATAACTGAAGCAACGATAAGGATTACCCTGGACTGGATAGTTTTAAGCTTATTGAAGAAAGTAACACAGATCATGAAGAAGAATGCGGTAGCAATAGTGGCATGTCCTGATGGGAAGCTCCAACCCTCAGCCTTATAAACATCTGATACTGGGCGTGAAATTTGGAAGAAGTTCTTAAGCACCGTAAGCGAGACGAGTGCTACCCCCATAGCTGCAAGGAAGAGAGCTGCGTCGTATGCATTCCCTCTTACAAAGAGGATCACAGCTATAAGGAGTGCTACACAAGCTAAGACGAATGGATTACCGAACTGGGTCAGGAACACAACCAGAGTAGTAACAAGTGGAGTTCGGAGTGAGACGATGAGGCCTTGCACCACAGTATTGAGTGGAGTTAAGTCACTACCAGAGGTAAGACCTTCAATAATGATCGCAAGGATTAAGCCCGAGATCATGTAGACCAAGAGAAACAAGATGTTTTTCGCCCAATTCGGAAACATGATATAAAAGTATACCATGAGTCCCGTACGAAATTTACGTCACATCAATCACTATGGTAAAAATAAAGGTATTTCGTACGGGATGAGAAAAGTTCCACACTCGTTCTTCAACAGAAAGACCTTAATAGTTGCCAAGGAATTAGTTGGTAAATATTTAGTACGGGAAGTTGATGGAGAAACAATTCGCGAAGTAATTACTGAAGTGGAAGCGTATGTGGGCCCACACGATCTTGCTTGCCACTCCTCACGCGGTAAAACCGCGCGTAACGAAATAATGTTTCGTGAAGCTGGGACCATTTACGTCTACTTCACTTACGGTATGCATTGGATGTTGAATATTGTGACTGAAGGTAAGGACTTCCCTGCTGCAGTACTCATCCGAGGAACCGAGAAAGTCTCTGGTCCTGCACGACTTACCAAACATTTAAGTATTGATAAAAAGTTAAATGGTATGAAATTAGGAAAATCTTCCGGTCTCTGGGTGGAATATCCTAAAGCTAGTAAAGCTAACCGAGCTTCGAAGCTACGCATCACTCGTACACCTCGCATTGGAGTGGCGTACGCAGGCTCAGGCTGGGCCGAAAAGCCTTATAGGTTTGTATTACAAAATTAAAGTGGGCCCACGCTCGAAGCGAGAGCCCACATTGACCAGCCCCTTCACTGTGGCGTTGCATAGTCGTCCACCACTTTGAGGAACCCGTACTTCCGAACTCCGAAAGCGTGCCCGCGGAATATGTCTACCAGCCCGCGGTACTCTTCAGAATATCCGGTGTTGAAGGACAACCTGTTCGCCCACCAGTAGTAGTGGAACCCCTCAACGTCGAGGAATTCCTGATACTTCTCTGGCACGAACTGAACAAGCTTGCAGTTGTATCCCCGCCCAGCACTCGTGATACACACCCGCCTAGGACGAGTATCGATTCTTGCGATAGCTACCCAGGGGGAGGTGATGTGCCATCCCCCTTGGGTTTGGAGCCACGATTCACCAGAGATACGGTTCCATGCGAGCCCCGCTTCATACCTGTGTGTGTAATTCACGAACGGCAGGTAGAAGAAGACGAGCACTAGCACGAATAGAACCGCACCGCCGCCGACAAGTTTCTTCATCGAGATGCCTCTGCTGGCAAAGTTGCTGGCTGTGAGCTCTTCCTCCGCATGTCATCGGTAATCGTGAGGAAGGGGCAATCACGACCTTCGTTCACATTGAAGGCGTAACTCTTGAGGATCTCGTAGATCCATTCGCCCTGACCAGCACCGGGACCATGCCACTCGATGAAGGTCGAGAACCCATCAGGGTTGAACTTCACGAGCTTGCAGTTCAAGACGCGGTTGTTGGCGTTCATGCATACTTGGCTCGGTCGCAGGTCGATGGCATACACGTCATACCACCACGGCGTACGAACGATCCAGCCGCTGCGATCGAACTTCTCGATCTGGCCATTGCGCTTGTTGAAGGCGTACCCCATCTCGTTCTTCTCGATCTTCGTGACCCAAGCGTTGTACCAGATCAGGAAAACCACGGAACTGAGAGCGAGAAAAGCACTTGCCACCATGGCCGATCTGATGAAAAAACGTGGCCAATTCACTTCTTTGAGCTTCATAGTCTCCTCACACGGAAAGCGGTTGTTTACGAGGAACTTACAAGTTTTCCAGTGGGTATAATATAATATAAATAAGTATATGTCAACTACCCTTTTTCTTCCAAAACTTCATGCCTCTTAACTTCTCCGGTAGTAAATCTTCCTTGGTATATTTTTCATACCCTTTGTGATAACCCAGATCCTTCATAAGTTTGGTTGGGGCGTTACGGATGCTCATGGGTACTGGCAAGTTGCCATTCTCACGTGCTGCTTCCATAGCAGAGAGGTATGCATAGTAAGCAGCTTTCGACTTCGGAGCGAGGGAAAGGTACACAACGCCGTGTGATAAGTTAATCCCCGCTTCCGGATAACCAATGGTTTCTACAGCGCGGAAGATCGCGTTTGCAAGCACAATTGCGTGAGGATCTTCCATACCAATATCTTCCGAGGCGAAGATAACCATGCGTCGCGCGATAAACTTCGGATCCTCTCCTGACTCGATCATGCGTGCAAGGTAGTAGAGCGCAGCATCAGGTTGTGAAGCACGCATCGATTTTATAAAAGCGCTTATGACGTTGTAGTGCTCATCCCCCTTCTTGTCGAACCGGAGGCGCGGATCGCCAAGAGTCTTCTCAATGTTCTCAATACTTAGTTCTCCATAAAGCTTCTTCGTGTTATCGACGAGGACGAGTGCTTGGCGCGCGTCGCCATTGGCGACGCGCGCTATAAACTCCTCTACTTCCCTACTCATCTTCTCTCCCGTGCGAGAGATGATAGAAATAATTTCTTCTTCAGTTAATTCATCCTCTCCC
>JAIFWL010000037.1 GCA_019661845.1 Candidatus Parcubacteria bacterium | reverse complement strand
TTTAGGATAGACATTAACTGTCTATATATAACTTCTAGTCCTGTTACCGCCTGTCCCGTACCAAGCTCTGCTTTGGTACTGGGATGTGGCAGAGAGAGTTCGAAGCTGTCGAGTACAGGCATCAACTGCTCTATCATGTCGCTCTTAGCGAACTTCATGAACTCGAGCTTACCCTCTTCATCTCTCTTCCTTATATTGACGAAGTCAGCCTGCGCTCTCTGCCAACTGTCGAGGTATTCCTTGGCCTTATCCTCGGCAACTTTAAGCTTCTCCTTCAACTTCTTAACCTTCTCGGCAGAATACTCCTCCTCAACGACGGAGTCGTCGAGGTTCTCTTTACCTGCCCCGTACCGAGCTTGCTCTGGTTCGGGGTCCAATTCAAAATCGCTTTCGTGTTCACTCATCCCATTAGAAATTTAACGCTCATAATATCTGTAATAGACTCCTGTCCGCTGAATTTCTAACGGGACAAGTAGTGGACAATAGAATAGACGATTTGACACTATAAATCAAGAGATGTACGGTACTGGAGGAGGTGGTATGACAGGACGACTGTTTAGGTTTCAACACGACTTAGCAAGTCCATACAACGAATGGGCCATGGATACCTATTGGTTCTGCGTGGAATTCAGCGGAAAGAAGGTACATCTTGTCACGCACAGGACGCGCAACAGAGACACTAAGGAACTCCGCGTCGAGCACGACACCAGACCCTGCGATGGAGATGGCTGCGTGCAAGAAATTCATCAGCTCGATGAAGAAGAGAAGCGAGTGGTGATGGATTTCTTCAGCAAGAATTAGGACCCGCTCAACAACCCCCGCCGCCGGCCATCAAGCCGGCGGTTCGTCTTTTATACTTGACAAACGCTATATTTGGGTGTATTATAACAATTAGAGGTGAGTATGCATTTTGAGTGGGCTTGGGTGTTTATAGCAGCATGGGTCATCTTCGTGATGATTCGCTTGCTGTGGAAAGGAGAGAGGCTCAAGGCTCTCCGGGAGGCTCTCTGGATATCTAGCCTCATGCTGATCCTCTGGAGCTCGCAACACTTCCAGTGGCCAGCGTGGGTCGCATTCGTGACCTTCTCAGTATTCGGATGCGTTGTACTCGTCTGGATACCGTACGTACTGGAGAGCCGATCGAAGGAGAAGGAGTTTCGCGAGAAGCTCTCCGCCTTCGGATTCATCAGGCAAGGAAGATCGGGGGCGGATCTGTCTCTTCTCCCGCGAACCTGGAGGAGAACCAATCCTCACATATATGTATGTGATGCGAAGGGCCTCCTGTGGGTATCAACCCGCGAACTCTCTCAGACAGACTGGGAGGAAGTGGACTTCCAGATGCTCATGAGGAAGAGCAACATCTTCGAGACAAGACTCAAGCAATAACCGCCATCGCGGCAGCGGATGGGAGAGCATGGGTATGCTCTCCCACATCCCGCCTACGATCGGCGGTTTTTCCATACAAATTTATTCATACACATATCAGCCATGGCGTAAATGTGTATCCCTGCAACACCGGGTGTTGCAGGACATCTTTTTATAAAAATAAGTTGGTGTACAAATTCTACGATCGTATGAAATGTACACTAGGATTTAAATCCCATATTTTGAGCGACAGAAGGCATCTGCATTCATTGCTGCATCTAGAAAACCTCTGGAATTTGATTCAGCTTCCTTAAGGCACCTTTGATATAAGAAGGGTCTTATCAATGGGCTTACGAAATAGATGATGGTAGCTAAACATATTGTTATGGCTAAGGCCCAGATATATTTCTTAGAAATCATTTTATTTAGATTAACATTAAAACATACATAATCTATCCACACTTGACAAATACTATATTTGGGTGTATTGTGTAAGAAGGAGGTGTTTCGATGAAGATCCAAAATTTTCAACAGGTGTTTGACCGATTCGTCGGAGGCACTCTGACTTGGAAAAACAAAGGCGTTCATACGATTCAAGCGTTGGATAAGCAGGATGCGGGGCACCACGATACCATCGTATACATCGTAACAACAGATGGTACTAGGATCTTCGCCGGCTACGATCCCGTGGAAGGGGTCGAACACGAAGGCAAGTTCTACATCGACGACGACTGGCTCATTCTCAAGCCAAAAAAATGATCCGTCGCCGTTCGTGTGACGAGAGGTTGTGAAGGCCGGACTCAAGTTCCGGCCTTTCAATTTTTATATTAGCGTTTACTCCACTTGTGACGCTCCGCTCCTTGGACTTGAAAGCATGCTTCCAAGCGGTTTTCCTAAAACCGAAATAAAGTAATCCCATTACTTTATTTTCCCTCCCCTTTCTCACTCCGCAGTGGAGTAAGAGAAAACCGCCTTTCGGCGGTTTCTTTTATCTCTTACTCCACTGCGGAGCCTTTCTTGCTTTCTTAAGACCGAACTTGCGGCGTTCTTTGGCACGAGGATCGCGTTTCAAGAATCCCTTTACCTTAAGCTTGGTGCGGAGAGTTGGCTCGTGAGCAATGAGTGCGCGAGCGATGCCGTGGCGAAGCGCTTCACTCTGTGAGGAAATGCCACCTCCAGAGAGCTTAGCCGTGATATGGAACTTCTCTTCAGTATCAGTAAGAGCGGATAGGACAGTACGCTGAAGCTCCTTGGTTGGGAAATATTTTTCAAACTCGGAATCATTTATAGATACACTGTTCTTAGCCCCTGGAGTAAGGCGCACGCGAGCTACAGAGGTCTTTCTCCTCCCTACTGCCTCTATGTATTTGTTGTCTTTAGTAACCATTCTTATTCGTGAATTTTCAAATTCTTCATCATACGTGGGCGCAATTTGTTCTTCGGAAGCATACCATACACCGCGCGTCGAAGCACTTCCTTAGGGCCCTTGGTAGCCACTACATGTGACATCGACTCAAGAGTAAGACCTCCTGGGTAGAGTGAGTGACGAGCATACTTCTTGTCGCGAAGCTTGTTAGCATCAAGGCTCAAGTCCTTCACATTGATCACCTCAACCTCCACTTCAGGAATAGCATTTCTTGAAAAATCTGTTCGATTCTTCCCCATGAGAAGTACAGCTACTTGTGTAGCGATTCTTCCTGGAACTTTACCCTTGGCGTCGATAGTGTGCTTCATATTTATACAAATTCAATAATAGCTTGAGGAGCGCCATCACTCTTCCTCTGAATCATCTTGGTGATACGAAGGTATCCACCAGCGCGTCCCTTATAAGTCTTAGCGTGTACGTTGGCAATCTTCTTCGCAGCTTGTAAACCTACGCGAGATTCAAGAAGTCGAAGTGAGGAGAGAGTCTCCTTCTTCCCCAGAGTAACCAACTTCTCCATGTATGGACGAAGCTCCTTGGCCTTGGCCTCGGTAGTCTTGATCTTACCCTTGAGTGCAAGAGAGTAAGCGAGAGACTTCATAAGAGCCTTCCTTTGATTCCTCTCCCTACCGAACTTCCTGTTAACGTTACCGTGTCGCATATTACTTCAATGTGATACCGAACTCGCCAAGAGCTTTCCTTATTTCTTGAATACCCTTAGCACCGAGTCCTTCAATCTCTAAGAGATCCTTTTCCTTCTTCCTAGCAAGGCCACCGACAGTGCGGATGTTCGCTTCGTTAAGCGCATTCTGAGTACGAGCGGAGATGTCTAGAGATTCTATGCGAGTCTTAAGCACTTCTGGATCTACTTCAGAGCGAGGTGCTGAGGCTGTAGCTGCAGAAGCGTGACTCTCTTCAATAACTGGCTCATCTTCCTTGAAGCCAACCACAGCCTTGAGCTGATTAATCATAATCTCAATAGCATTGGTGAGAGCGACTGTTGGAGTAACAGTACCGTCTGTCTCAATGGAGATTCTTAACTTGTTGAAGTCAGTTCTATCACCCACACGCATGTTCTCTACTTCGTAACTTGCTCGACGAATAGGAGTAAAAATACCATCAAGTGCGATGGTACCAATGTCTACACGACTCTTGTCGATCATCTCCTTTGGCATAAAGCCAAGACCCTTCTCAGCACGAATTTCCATTTCAAGTTCAGCACCCTTCTCAGTCAAGGTTGCAATGTGAGCATCTGGAGTAAGGATTTCTACCTGACCAGGCAATTCAAGGTCGGATGCCGTAACCACCTTCTCACCCCTCACCTTCAAGTTAATAACCTGTGGCTCGTCAGTTGTGAAGCGCATACGAATCTTCTTCAAGTTCAAGAGGATAGTAACTACATCTTCCTTCACCCCATCCATAACGGAGAACTCGTGGTTCACTCCCTTAATCTTTACCGAGGTAATAGCCACACCTGGAAGTGAGGAAAGGATGATGCGTCGAAGACTGTTTCCTAAGGTATGACCGTAACCAGGGTATAGTCCCTCTATCTCGAAGACTCCTATCTCTCCTTCTTCAGAGATGACTCGAGGCTTGGAAGGTAAATGTATTGTGTAATCGGCCATAAAGTATAAAAATTAATGAGTTTTAATTATACGCTAAGATTTTGATTTCGGCAAGCTTTCTAAGGTTTATCGGTTATAGAACTCGACCACTACCCCAAGATCGAATACTTGCTCCCCTGGGGTATAAACTGCCCCACCCTTGACCGAGGCAGTTCTAGACTCTGGATTTACCTCGAGCCATGAGGGTGCGGTGAGAGTCTTCATCCTCTCTGTTGCTTCGGCAAACAGGGGCCCATTTGCCGAAGCCTCACGCACGCCCACCACGTCTCCCTCTTTCAATAAGTCCTTC
>JAIFWL010000036.1 GCA_019661845.1 Candidatus Parcubacteria bacterium | reverse complement strand
AAAAAGCCGTGATAGACGATATGATTAGTGGTCGGCAAGTCAGCAGACATGAGCATTCCTTGCCACATAGCAGATTGAAATTTCACCATATCCTTCCCTGCCGTCTGGATCTTATCTCCTTCCAACCAAAATTTCTTGAAAAGTTCCATGTTGCTAGGCCACCCTAGGGTAGAGATATAATTAACGAAAGCCCCAAACCAAACATACATGACCTGCGTATCATCTCCAGGTACGGGTATGCCCCACGAGACCCTTTCTTTATTGCGCGATATTGAGAAATCTTCCATACCATTCTCTACAAATTCTATAGCCTCTCTTCTTCTCCAGTCTGGTAAGATAGTACTTTCATTTGCAAGATACTCCAGTAATCTCTCCCTATAATTAGAAAGTTTGAAGAAGTAGTTCTCCTCCTCAACTACTTCTGGCACTAAATTGGGGTGCAAAATGCATTTACCATCAACCATATCTTTATCTGTTAAAAATTTCTCACATCCGACGCAATAGAGCCCTTTGTATATTTTTTTATAAATGTCTCCTTTCTTGTTGCATATTTGCCAAAATTCTTGGGCGGCCACAATATTTTCTTTGCTAGTAGTCCTAATGAAATTATCATACGAAAGATTTAACTTATCTTTAAGATCAAGGTAACGCTGGGCGTAATAGTCAACATAATCCTGGACACTCTTACCCTCTTTCTTGCTAGCTTCCCAAATCTTCTGGCCATACTCATCTGTGCCAGTACTAAAGAACACTTCCCTTCCTATCAAGCGTTGATATCTAGCGATTGCATCGGATTGTACTAATTCCAAAGCAAAACCGATGTGAGGATCAGCATTCACATAAGGGATCGTAGTAGTGATGTAAAAACTTTTCTTCTCTTCCATTAGGCGTTAGCTTCTTTAGCACTCTTAGCAATCTTCTCTTCCTCAAGGTCATTCAAGAATTCCATAACAACTGTTGCAACCGGAACTGAAATAAGTATACCCAAGAATCCTGCAAGCTCTCCACCGATGACAAGGGCGAGGATCGAGACCATTGGAGGAATACCAATCATCTTCTTTACCACTACCGGATAGATAACATGATTCTCAAGCTGTTGAATGAGTAGATAAACTCCAATCACTATAAGTGCTGTTGTCATACCTGCGTCAGTATAAGAGACGAAGATGGCTGGGATAGCAGCAAGCACTGGACCGAAGAGTGGGATGAGCTCAAGTACTCCAGCTACTACTGCAAGGAGGAGCGCGTGTGGCACATCGATGATAAGTAACGCCACATAAACCATAACCATAATAAGTAAGCCGAGGAGGAGCTGGCCTTGTAACCAACGGCCGATCTTCGCCTGTGAGCGGCGCCACAAGTTTATAACGTAACTCTCGTGCTTATCAGGAGTGATGATCCTCAAGAACTTACCGATACCATCATCCTGTACCGCAAGGTAGAAGGAGAGGACAAGCATGAGGACGAAGCTCACTACCCCACCGAAGACAACTGAGAGACTTGAGAAGACTCCTTGCGACAAGAAACCTGAGAGTGCATTGAGGTACGTGTTGAGTTGAGAGATAACTTGCGGAGTATGGAGCCCGCCGAAGAGATTCTGTGTGGCAAACATATTTGAAAGGACACTGCCATTTACCACAGAGTTCGAGTAAACCGTAAGGGTCTTGATAAAACTCGATACCTCACCAATGAGTGGTAGGAGGAGGAAGTAGAAGAAGCCGGCGAAGAGCACTGCAGTTATAAAGTACACCCCGATCACTGTTGGCAAGCGTGGAATTCCCCTCTTCTTACTCCACTTGGTAATAGACTCGAGAGCTGAGGCTATAACAATAGCCGCTATTAAAACAAGCACAAATCTGCCTACAAGTAAGAAGGCGTAGGCCAAGAGGATGACTATCACCCCCCTCACCCAACTGCCCGTAGTTATGGCCAATTTCTTCGGCTCTTCCATATAGCGCTATAGTATCACTATTTGAAAGTGAGTGCTTTCTTAATGCCTTTCTGGTCAGAAACGTTCCCTACAATAGCGAGATTCAAGCTCTCGTCTTTGAAAATTTCTTTAGTAATATCCATTATTTCTTTAGCTGTTACCTTGCGAATTGCCTTCTCAATCTCTTGAGGATCGCGAGAATCACCACGTACTATTTCCTCGGTAAGGTAATGCACTGCCAAAGAGTCTGATGTTTCGAGTCCCATGTATAAATGACTGACGATATAATCCTTAGCCTTCTGCAATTCTTTGTCACTTATTTGCTCATATGTAATGCGCTTACATTCATCGATAAGTGCCTTTACCACCTCAACCACTCTACCCTTCTCTACCCCAGTAGAAATAGCTGCATAACCATGATCGGTATAAATGTCATTAGCAACTCGTACGTAATAACACGCACCCATCTCTCCTCTTAATCTTTGGAAAAGTCTCGAGGACATACCTTCGCCTAAGACTGCCAATAATACTGACACAAGGATTGACCTCTTATCATTTGCGCCGAAAGTTCGTAAAGCCATGATCATGTGAGTTTGATCGGTCTTCTTCTTCTCAATTATAATTGCGGGAACTTTTTGACTTTCTTTGATTTTGTCTTTGCCACGCTTCTTAACCTCAGGAAGATCTTTGAAAATTTTCTTCACTTCACTTAACACCTCTTGAGGAGTAACGGCACCTGATACAACCACAAGAGTTTTGGATGCTACATAGTGCTTCCTGTGATAACCCATGAAGTCCTGTCGTTGAAACTTTTTAATATTCTCTGGGAAGCCTAAGATAGATCGCCCGTGTGGAGTATCGCCGTAAAGAAGTTGTGCCAAAACATCCCAGACGTGGCTCTGTGGCAAGTCTTGGTACATCGCAATTTCTTGAAGAATTACTCCTCTCTCTTTCTCAAGCTCGGCAACTGGAAAAGATGGGTTGAGGTAAATATCGGAAACCACTTCAAGGAGCTTCTTCCAATGTCTCTTCTCGCTCTTCGCATAATACGCGGTGAGCTCATTCATGGTAAAGGCATTACTCTCGGCACCAATGGAATCAAGTTCAGTTGATACAGAAAGGGATGAGGGACGAGTTGGAGTGCCCTTAAAGAGCATGTGCTCTAGGAAGTGAGAGAGCCCATTCTCCCCCTTACTCTCATAATGCGATCCAGTCTCTGTAGCTACCATCACTGTAGTAGAGGGATTGTCATGTATCGGCACAACAATAACTCGTAACCCATTCGGCAGAGTGGTTTTCTTGTATTTCATTAGATGTGTAGACTACTTTACTTAAGCTTTTCTTTCAATTCCGAAATCTTAACCCTTTCCTGCTCACCTGTATCGCGGTTGCGGAGAGTGACAGTGTCCTTGAGGTCTGGAGTCTCGCCTAGAGTGTCGAAATCGATGGTAATGCAGTTCGGAGTACCGATCTCATCTTGTCTTCGGTAACGCTTGCCGATGTTGCCATTGTCGTCGAACTCGATGTTTGGAATCTCTTTCTTTAGCATGCTGTACACTTCACGAGCCTTCGATACAAGTTCTGGTTTATTCTTAAGTAAAGGAAATACTGCTGCACGCACTGGTGCAATATTCTTATTGAGCTTAAGGTAAGTACGCTTCTCTCCCCCGAGTTCATCTTCGGTATAAGCTTCGAGTAAGGCTACGAGCATTAATCGGCCAAGACCAAAAGTTGGCTCAATGACATGAGGCACGAACTTTTCTCCAGCTACTTCATCACGGAAGCTTAAGTCAGTTCCTGATCCTTCAATATGATTCTTAAGATCATAATCAGTACGATAAGCTATAGCTTGAATTTCCATATCTCCTATCGGTCCTTGATACTCGAAGTCGATAGTGCGTTTAGAATAATGGGCGCGATCATCTGCAGACAGATCATTTTCTTTAACATTGTTCTTATTAATACCGATGTCACCCAACCACTCAACCATTTCATTCCTCCAATATTCAAAATGCTTTTCCCATTCAGACTCTTTGATAAAGTATTCAAACTCGGCAATTTCAAATTCACGCACACGATAAATAAAATCTCGTGGAGAAATTTCATTTCTAAATGCTTTACCAATTTGAACAATACCGAACGGGGCTTCAGGATGGAAGGTGTCCAGAATGTTTTTAAAATTCACAAACATTCCCTGTGCCAACTCACCTCTTAGATAAGCAATATCACTCTCACCACCTGTGGCACCAATCTGCACTGGGAACATCGTGTTGAAAGCCTTTTCCGGTCCCAACTTCCCGCCGCAATCTGGGCAAACTTCCTTATTCTTCAAATGATCAGCTCGGAAACGATGGTGACACTTCTCACATTCAACAAGAGGATCGGTAAAGTTCTTCAAGTGGCCACTAGCTCTCCAGACCGCTTCAGGCATGATGATGGAACTAGCAATGCCATACATGTCCTCTCGTTCTCTTACAAAACGATTCCACCACAAATCCTTGATACGATAAGCCAATTCTGCTCCATAAGGTCCGTAGTCCCAGAAGCCAGATAAGCCTCCATAAATCTCTGAACTTGGGAATATAAATCCCCTCCTTTTACATAGGGAAATGACTTTTTCCATCAAATTGTCGTTCTTTTCAGCCATATTACTTCACCACTATATCATCTCCTTGGATAAATGCAGGATCATAAGGCAAGCGAGTAGTAAGGGGTGAATTGGTCACTGTAACAGTCTTACCACTGATAGCCTCTACCCCTGAGAAGGATAAGT
>JAIFWL010000035.1 GCA_019661845.1 Candidatus Parcubacteria bacterium | reverse complement strand
GGGAAGAACGATCTGAGTAGTACTTACCGTGTCTGTAGTAGTCATAGGCGAGGTCATCGCTGGTAAGACTGCCGCAGCCCCGGAAGTGAGACTCATGAGAAGACCAAGGGTTGTAAGCGGTAAAATGTCAGTAGGATAAACTTTTAATTATGGGTGTCCGTGTCCGGTTGATTACTACCATGAAGCAGTAACCGCTCTCCCAAAGAAAAAATCAGCACCTGGCTGATTACTTGTATATACTATCACACCTGACCCTTGATGTCAAGCATTTTATGTGGTCTGCTAACTAGGACGTGGCTCAGTTGAGCCATATTTTGTGAAACTATGGCTTTACAGATTGCTGGGTTTGAGGCCTATTTTGGCGAGCAGTTAGCAGCTAGGGTGTATCCAGAGGCTTCTGCAGCTTGAGCTGAGGGGAAGGTAAGCTTATTGGCTTCTAATATGCGCTTAGCGCCTGAACAATATGGGTAGTGATACTTACTTCCGTTCTTACTAGCTACGACCTCCCCTGCCTTCCTAGAAGTTTCGGCGGGTAAGCCTGCCTGTATGGCACTAGCTGTACCTTGAGTTTTTGGATTTGGTTGTGGGTCGTTGGTCGTTAGTTGTTGGTCAACTTCGAGCGTCACTCCTGCCCTATCACCTGTCTTAGAGAGTCTACCAAGGCCGAAGGAGAGGGTCGCTACAAGGGTTATAACTAGAGCAAGGTAGAACTTAGAGAGCCAAGGGTAACGCTCCACCCTCCCCTCCTTGTCAAAAGAAACGTCTTCTGTTATATTCATACAGCTTAATTATACACAGCTATGGCACATAAAAAGTCCGCCGGTACAACTAAAAATGGTCGAGATTCCAATCCTAAATATCTAGGCATCAAGCTCACGCCTGGTAGTCGTGCCAAGATTGGAAGTATTTTAGTACGTCAGCGTGGTACCGATATCTTGCCTGGTGAAGGAGTCTCCATGGGCAAGGATCACACCATCTTCGCTATTCGTGAGGGTGTTGTTAAACTCACTTACAAGAGGAAGACCCATTTCGATAACAGTGTTATGAAGAAGAAGGTTATGAGTGTGAATGTTCCTGCTTAGCGTCGGGTTGACTCTCTAAACTTCTCTAGCTCTAAGTGCTTCTCCATGCGTTTAGCCTCCTTCTCTTCTTGAGCCTTTTCCTCTGCGCTTCGCTTGGCTTCACTCAGAGCTTTTAGCTGATTCACTTTCGCTAGCCCAGCTTTGTCTGCCATGACAGCGAGCTGTTGTGGGAAGAGGAAATTCCTAGCGTAGCCATCGGACACATTCTTCTCTGTAAATCTCTGCCCTACCCCTTTAACATCTTTTAATAAAATTATTTTCATAACGGGAATTATAGCGAATATGATTGAATGATACGAATGCCTGACAAAGAGGGGTAAATAGTCTATATTGGTTCCTGGAGGGTTCCCCATGCGCATCGGTATTGGTTGGGTTGGACGCAAGGTGCCAGATATTCTGAGCATCTCTACCAAGGTAAGTGCTGATTCAGGTCTGCCCGTCGCCGTCGATGACGAGGGTGTGAACTTGATCGTGTGGTGCGAGCGTGATTTCGATGACCTCGCAGACGCCATCTCGGCCATCGAGCAGATCCGTCCGTATCTGCTCCGCTACTGCGGGGCTCACCCGCACAGCACGTTCGTCAAAGGTCTCTACAGCGTGAGCGCCATGAAGCTGGTTGATGTGACCTTGCATCTCCTCGCCGAGAACAAGAAGTTGCGTAGCGAACGCACCCTTGATCAGGTCGAGAGAGATCAGGACGAAGCACTTTTCCGAGCGACACACCCGATGTCCGCAGGATTCGGCTCTCAGGAGTCGTGATCCACACACTGCATCGGCGCATTCATGCCGGCGGTCCCTACGTAGGGACCGCCGGCTTTCTCATCTACTTAGCTCGCAAAATTTCTAAGGCTTTATCAAGCTGAGGATCTCGGCCCGCTTTCATATCCTCGATAGTCCTCTCAACTTTGTATTGAGGTTCAATACCCTTCTCGGAAATTGATACACCGTTTGGTGTGAGCCATCTTGCTACCGTTACTTTAAGTGAAGTGTCCGAGGTAATGTCTACTAGTTCTTGAACTGATCCCTTACCGAAGGTCGTCTCCCCTACTAGTATGGCCTTACCATGTTCAGCGAGTGCTCCGGCCAGAATTTCTGCGGCTGAGGCAGAGCCCTTATCTACAAGAATGATAAATGGCAGATTGTCGTTGAAGATGTCATATCCGCGACTTCTATACGAGGTCTGATCCTTGCCTGGGCCGAAATCCTCTCGAACCACTACCTTACTTGATGGTAGGAACCAGCTTGCCATGTCTATAGCAGCTTCGAGGTAGCCGCCTGGGTTACCGCGCAAGTCTAGGATAAGTTTCTTGTCGCCAGAGTTTATAAATTCACGGAGTGCCCCTCGGAAGAGATTCGGTGACTGTTCAGAGAAGCTGTACAACTCAATGTCGAAGATGCCTCCCGGCAGAGACTTAGTATTGATAGTTGGGATGTTTACCACCTCTCTTGGGACCTTCACTTCAAAGGGAGCCTTGATGCCTGAACGGAAGATGGTAAGGGTGACACTTGTACCAGCTTCGCCACGGATAATCTTTACCGCATCTTCAGTAGTGAGGCTTGAAGTGTCCTTGCCATCAATCTTGATGATTCTATCCCCTGATAAGAGACCAGCACGAGCAGCTGGTGAATCCTTGAGTGGAGCGATAACGGTAATAGCTCCATCCTGAGCCAAGACCTCAGCGCCAATACCTTCGAAGTTGCCTCTAATATCAGTTTCGAACATCTCGTTCTCAACTGGAGGGAAGAACACTGTATAAGGATCGTGGAGTGAGCTTGCGAGGCCCTCGATAGCTCCCCAGACCTTCTCCTGGTTTGTCACTACAGTGGCAGTAGTTGAAGCTGGGACATACTTCTCATTCAAAACATTCCACGCTTTCCAGAAAGGGGCGAAGTCGACTGCGACTTCGCCTGAAGTGGCATTCGTAACCTCAGTAGTGAGTCCTGGGATACGGTTCATCCCGCTGTGGACGCCTATACGGAAGAAGACGATGGCGATGAGCGCCCCACTTAGTAGTAGTGCACCATGTTTCTTTAGAAATTCCATTTCAAGAATTGTAGCATATAATACTGTTGTGGTAATAAAACTTCATAATTCCCTTACGAATTCTCTCGAAGAGTTCGTCCCTATTGAGCCCGGCAAGGTCTCGATGTATCACTGTGGCCCGACTGTGTATGACTATGCTCATGTAGGTAACTTGCGATCATACCTATTCGCAGACACCTTGCGTCGTACTGTGGAATACTTTGGGCTAGACGTGGAACAGGTAGTCAATATTACAGATATTGGCCACCTTACTTCAGATGCTGATACTGGCGATGACAAGATGGTCAAGGGTCTTAAACGAGAGGATTTACCACTAACTCTAGAGGGGCTTAAAACTCTTGCGAATAAATATGAACAAGCTTTCAAGGATGACTTAAGGGCTCTAAATATTGAAACTCCACATCATTTCCCTCGTGCCACAGAGTATTTAGAAAAAGAAATAGAATTAGTGAAGAAATTAGAAGAAAAAGGTTTTGCATACACCTTGCCTGATGGTATTTATTTCGAGACTTCTAAATTGCCTAACTATGGCAAACTCGGTGGCCTTACTCCAATTGACGAGAGCATTGCTCGACTTGAAGAAAGTGGGAAGAAGAGTCCGCGTGATTTCGTACTCTGGAAACTCTCTGGTGATAATCACCTGGGTTTTGAAAGTCCTTGGGGAGTAGGCTTCCCTGGCTGGCACATAGAGTGTTCAGCCATGAGCCATGAGCTGTTAGGGCAACCATTTGATATTCATACTGGTGGTATGGATCACATTCCTGTGCATCACAACAACGAGATAGCGCAATCTGAAGCGGCGTACGACAAACCACTCGCTAATTACTGGTTACATAATGAGTTTGTCAGTATGGAAGAAGATAAAATGTCTAAGTCTAAGGGTACAGGGATAGGACTTTCTAAAATTGCTGAGCGCAATTTTAGCCCACTCGCCTATCGTTACTTCTTACTCATGGCTCACTATAGAACTCCGGTAAACTTCAGCTGGGAGGCACTTGAGGCAGCGAACAATGCGTTTGAGAAGTTGAAGAGATTTGTCGGGCCATTAAGTACCGTGGGTGAAGTGGACGAATCTTACAAAACACAATTTCAAGGAAAGTTGGAAAATGATTTAAACACCGCTCAAGCTCTAGCAGTAGTCTGGACTTTGGTAAAAGATAAGGAAGTCTCACCCGAAAACAAGCTTGCAACCCTCCTCGACTTTGACAAAGTGCTCGGCCTAGGGCTCAAATAAATTCTCCCCAGCTTACCCACTCTTTCATCCCCGAATCACCGATTCGTCTCATTCGATCAAATTCGCTATAATTCGTGTCATGCAAATTACTGGTGCATCATCTCTTACGAATGCGGGACTCCGTATCCCACCACACTCTCTTGAAGCAGAGATGGCGCTCTTGGGCTCCATCATGCTTCGCCCTGATGCTATTTATGAAGTGGTTGAGATTGTGGGGACACAATCTTTTTATTTTGAGAAGCATCGCATCATCTTCGACACCATGCTCGAGCTCTTCGGCAAGCATGAGCCTATCGACATCCTCTCCCTCTCAACTAGGTTGAAGGAGAAGAGTGAGTTAGATCGCATTGGTGGCACCACTTACCTTACCGAACTCTCTTCGACAGTTCCCTCTTCTGCAAACGCCAAGCACCCC
>JAIFWL010000034.1 GCA_019661845.1 Candidatus Parcubacteria bacterium | reverse complement strand
GGGGGATACTGTCTTGTCATCCACCTTCTCTAGAGTGACCCCATCCCAATTACCGCGCTTAGGACTCTTGATAGCTGGGTCATTGATCTTCCCGATGGTAAATATGACATCGTCGGCAGTGACAGGAGTGCCGTCTTGGAAAGTGGCATTATCCTTAATGGTGGCGGTATAAGTGAGATTATCCTCAGAAATTTTAATATCGCTTGCTAAGTCATTGGTTATTTCCCCCTCTGGAGTAAGGCGGATAAGGCCTGAATAGATTAAGGCAGAGAGGTTCTTGTCCGCCTCAGAAAGAGCTAGAACTGGGTTAATGAAGCGAGGATTACCCACCACTCCCTCGACAAGTGAGCCACCCTTGACCGGTACTTCAGCTAGGAAAGCCTCGCTCACTTGAAACATGAGTAGAATTCCAGAAAGTATGAAAATGGTTACCAAGGAGTAGAAAGTGGCCTTCTCCCCGAAGGAGAATGAGTGCAAAGTTCTTTTAATAGGGCGCTCCTTAGGTAAGTTCCAACGTCTCAAAAGGAGGGCGCGTAAATCTTTGTAAGTCATGAGGGGATAAGCCGAGTTCGAGCTTAGATGATCAGGTTGGCGAAGGCAGAGGCAACGAAAAGAATGGCTACTACAATAGTAGCGTTAAAAAGAGTCTTTTCGAACCCACGACGGGTGAAGTGTCCTAAGCTAGAGCTATCTCCGCCGAAGGCAGAGCCCAGGCTCGCTTCCGAGCGCTGGAGTAGGACGCCGCCGATGAGCAAGATGCTCAAGACAATCTGAATGTAAGGGAGAATCTGTGCCATTACCTGTACAGGATTATGCTACCTCAAACTGGCAAGAATGGCAATTTAAGGAATTTTAGATTTTACCCAAGTAGTTAATTCATCAATATAAGATTGGAGCCAAGTCGGGGATTGGTTTGAGAAGCTTGGTAGAGATGGAGTTGGGGAAGGGGTAGGGGTTTCAGTTGGTAAGTTGGGAAGTTTGGAAGGAGTTTCAACTTGATTATCTATTTTAGTATTTGCTGGATACTTTGATTTAATTTTGTCGTTAGAGATACCGCTCTTGTTTACTAAGGTGTTGTTTTCAAACACTGCACTAGGGAACCATTTGTTTAGATACTCCGAGCCTTCTTCAGAGCCAGCACCGACGCCGTACTTGCCTCGAGTGAAAGTGCTATTCCTTATAACTAGGCCTGAATTGGTGGAATTATTCCCCGCATCACCGAAGAGGATGGCGTCTTCCGCATCTCCATAAACATTTTCGAAAGTGATGTTACTTGCACCGTTAAATATTTGGAAGAGTTTGCCAGAAATGTTCTCGAACCTGTCTCCAGAGAACTTAACATTAGTTACTTTCGGCGGCAATTGCCCTTGCCCTTCAGCACCATTGATACGCAGACCCTCTACAACATTCTTAATCACATTATTCTTGAAAGTAATGTCCTTAGACTGGCACCACGGGCAATTGCCGCCTTGATTCGCAGACTTAATGAGGATGGCAGTACCAGTCTGACCCTCAACCCAGCTATTCTCAAACACGTTATTCTCCACCAAGACTCTTTGCGCGTTCTTAGTTTCTAGAAGATTCTTAACATCCCATCCTTTACCCTTCCAACTTAGAGGTTTAAAGAAGTAATTACCTCGAATAGTTATGTCAGAGGGGATGAGATTAGGTATCGAAGGGTCCGCTCCGCCGAAGAGTACGTTCTCACTCGCTCCCTCAAGATAGTTGTTCTCGATTAAGAATGGTCCTGGCCCATTCCACCCTGCGATGGCCTGAGAGTCCGCGCCGTGTTCATGGCAGTCAGCGATATAAGAATTTGTAACAGAGAGATTCGCTCCGTTTAAAGCAATGCATCTGCGCAGGTTCGAAGTTGGATCACCATGCGCGTACACTCTGTCCAGGGTAATATCCTTACCCTCCAATGAGATGAGGTTGGTAGTAAAGGTTTCTGGCGAAGCCTTGGTAAACTCAATACCAATAATCTTATATCCTGCAACACCGGGTGTTGCAGTGAGGGTGGGGAGGTTCTTGCCGGGGCTCTTAATCTTCGGCATCCACTCACTATCGCTAGGGCTTACTCTCTTCCCTTCAGGCAACTTATCTTCAGCACTACTTCTCACGGTTATGGTTCCGCTACCGTTCTTCTCCTTCAACTCAAAGCTTCCGGTAAAGCTCGCTCCTGCATCAAGAACTATTTCATCACCGTACTGAGCTTTATTAAGCGCGGCTTGGAGGTTATCTCCAGAATGGACGGGGATAGTAGAGGCGAAGCTCGTAAAGGGCAGTAAGCACAGCAATATTAAAAGTGTTTTTCGCATGATATATCTAACGTAAAAGATGGTATAATACATACGCCTTAAAATTAACTTTAAATATATGAAGAAAAGTGCTCTAGCGCTCATCGCTGTGCTTGTGGTAATCGTGATCTGGGGGTTTTCCGGTTATAACGGCCTAGTTAGCTTGAATGAGAATGCCGATGCTCAGTGGGCCAAGGTGGAAACTCAGTACCAGAGACGCTTCGACCTCATCCCTAACCTTGTAAACTCTGTTAAAGGTATTTTGAATCAAGAACAAACAGTCTTCGGCGATATTGCCGAGGCTCGCACTCGTTACGCAGGTGCTACCACTCCAGATGCTAAGGCCGCAGCAGCGAGCGATGTAGAAAGTGCACTCGGACGGTTACTCGTAGTAGTAGAGAATTATCCACAACTTCAATCCAGTGCTAATGTGCGCGACCTCATGACTCAACTTGAAGGTACTGAAAATAGAATTTCAGTTGAACGCACTCGCTTCAATGACGTGGTTCTCGCTTACAACACTGCTATTAAGAGATTCCCAAGGAATCTTCTTGCCGGCATAATGGGCTTCCACGAACGTTCATACTTTAAAGCGGCAAATGGTGCAGAAGTCGCTCCTGCAGTTAACTTGTAATGTTCCTCACTCTCTTACTGGCTATAACGCTATCGCCGGTAGGGTACGTCAATGACTTCGCGAGCATCCTTTCCCCTCAAACTGTCACGAGTTTAAATCAGGAGCTTACTGATTTTACCAAGAACACTTCAGCAGAAATCTCGGTAGTTACTATTCCCTCGCTTGGCTCGGATCAAACTATCGAGACATATGCTACGGAATTGTTCCAAAAGTGGGGAATAGGCAAGGCGAAGGAAGATAATGGCGTACTCCTACTCATTTCTCGCGATGATCGTGAGATGCGTATTGAAGTTGGTTATGGTTTAGAACCAGTTATCACCGACATTGAGAGTGACCATATTATTAACGATGTTTTAGTCCCAGCTTTCCAAAATGGTGATTACGATGCCGGAGTAACTAGCGCAGTAGAAAGGATTAAGGACGATATAGGTCGAGGTGAACCGGAAGTAGGGAAGCCTACTCTTACCTTCGCGAGCGAGGTCCTGCTACACATCTTTAACGCTGGGGGAGGAGTGATTCTTTACTTTATTTTCCTCATTCCAGTATTTATTGTAAGTATTCTTGCCCGTTCTAAATCTTGGTGGGCTGGAGGAATATTTGGAGGAGTAATAGGATGGATATTCCTCAATGGTATCTTCATCATTATCATCTCGGCACTTCTCGGACTACTTCTTGATTACATAGTTTCTAAAACTTATAAGAAGCATAAAGCGCTGGGTATAGATCCCCCGTGGTGGATTGGTGGAGGTGGCAAGGGTCCTGGTGGAGGATTCGGCGGCTTCGGCGGTGGCATGAGCGGTGGTGGAGGAGCAAGTGGTAGGTGGTAGACTATTAGTAATGGAAGACTTGGACAAAATTCAACAGCTCGAGAAGAAGATAAAGGAACTTGAGAACAATCTTATTCACGACAAGTTAACTGGGCTTAAGACTCGAGCCTTCTTCGAAGAAGAGATTAGCACTTACCTTGAGATAATTCGCCAGCAACGAGAGCTCATACAATCTGGGGACACCTCTCGCCGAGAGTACTTCGGCTTCAGTAACCTATCCATAATCTTCTTCGACATTGATCACTTCAAACTGGTGAATGATAAATACGGACATGAGGTAGGGGACCTTGTTTTAGTAAAAGTAGCTAACACCATACGTTCGAGCCTACGTACTGGAGACACTGTCGCGCGTTGGGGTGGGGAGGAAATGGTTACAAGTTTACTGGGTGCCAATGAGCAAGATGCTCTTACTAAGGCTGAGGAAATACGAGATAACGTTGCAAATCTGAGTTTCCCCGAAGCGCCAGAACTTAAGATCACTCTTAGCGCTGGGGTAACTGCCTCTGATGGAGAGGTGGACCTTACCCATCTCGTAAGAAACGCCGACCAAGCCATGTATAAGGCCAAGGAGAGTGGAAGGAATAAGGTTCTAGAATTTTCTCAAATTTAGACCATTTTTATAAAAACCTTGCTTTACAAACTCTACGATCGTAAGGATTGTAAAGAACTCTTTGGCGGAGGCGCAGGGATTCGAACCCTGGAACCCTTGCGGATTACACGCTTTCCAAGCGTGCGCACTAGACCACTATGCGACGCCTCCGAAAAGTAACGTTATTACTTTTCGGCAAAGTTTATCATATTTAGTGACTTTTCTCCCCATCCGTCTATATACTCTGGACAGTTCTCAAAATAAGTCATAGTGTATACGCCGGAACGTTCTTTGTCATAGAACGAACAACAACAAGGAGAGGTGGCTATGTCAAGCCCAATACTGTTTATGGGGTGCTTGGTGGTCGCCTGTTTGACCTTCCTCGCACATCCATATCTTCAGCAATTTCACCGGAACCGGCGCCGCAAGCGCCAGGCACTCCTCGCCCA